>WFZY01000205.1 GCA_015489265.1 Flavobacteriaceae bacterium
ATTATTGGTGTTATATGTTGATTTTTAACAAGTTAGCTTCATTTATCTGTTTCTTAAAAAATTCTTTATGAGTACACTTTGAGTACGCTTGTTATTTGGTGTACGGCTGTTTCATGTTTATTTTTGAAATAAAAAAGGATATGTTATTGGCTTATACCGTAAACCGTTCTATTATTATTGCTTTGGACAATCCGGTCAATCATTTAATAGTCAAAATAAAAAATAGTCAAAAAAAACTTTTGGCTACTTATGAATTTTTTCAAACCGATTTTGAGAAAATAGATTTTGAAACCGATGAAAGGATGTTGTTCCTAGAGTTGATATTAGATAACCAAAAAGAACATAGAAAACTGTTTTTTAACTGACGGAGATTTAATCTAATCTAAATATACATTATGAAAAAATCACTAATACTATTCACTTTGTTGTTGACCATTAGTTTCAACAACCTGTATGCCCAAGTAGGCATCAACAACGACGGTAGTAATCCGGACAATTCCGCCATGTTGGACGTAAAGAGTACCGACAAGGGAATCCTCATTCCCCGTATGACCCAAGCTCAACGCGATGCGATTGCTTCGCCGGCAAACGGTTTGATTATTTACCAGACGGATGGTAAAGAAGGTTTTTATTATTATAATGGTACCGATTGGAAAATTTTTGTCAAAGAAATTGATGATTTATTAGACGCACAAAAAGATACCATAAACGACAATTTATTTTTAGGACACGAAGGTTTTTCGGGAACTTTTTATAATAACAGAAACACAGGTGTTGGTATTTTTGCATTGGATCATCCGAATTCAAGTGCTGCTGATCCATCTTATGGTGATGATAATACGGCTTTAGGTTTCTCAGCACTAAGTGATAATACTATCGGTAACAATAATACCGGCATAGGATCATATGCTTTGTTTAATAATACTACCGGCACCTTTAATACCGGTATTGGCTCGTATGCAATGACTGCAAATTCTGATGGTAATCGAAATACAGCAGTAGGTTATTTCGCATTAAGTACAAACAGTTCGGGAAATGCCAATACTGCTGTAGGATTTACTTCCTTGATGAATACATCAGGTTATCGAAATGTTGCATTAGGAAGCGAAACACTTGGGAACAACACCATAGGAGATGATAATACAGCTATTGGTTTTAAGAGTTTGGTTAGCAATACGCACGGCAATTACAATATTGCTTTAGGGAGTAATAGTATGATACATAATACAATTGGTTCTTATAACATTGCAATTGGTTATAATTCTATGAGATTCAATAACGAAAGTAACCATAATATTGCTATCGGGATGAGTGCTTTGGACAATGATGGTATCTGGGATCCTGTAAATTCAACTAATAATATTGCCATCGGTGATGAGAGTAATTATAACTGTATTTACGGAGATGATAATGTAACTATTGGAAGGCGGGCACTTTATCGTAATCAATCCGGTAACAGCAATGTTGCTGTAGGTGCCTTAGCCGGTTATCAAAACGGTGGTAGCGGAAATGTATTTATTGGTTATGGCGCCGGATTTGGAACAATTGGCTCAAATGCGTTATATATTGCAAATTCAACGTCTGATTACCTTATTGCAGGTAGTTTTTCTTATCATCATATTACTTTAAATGGTTCGGTAAAAATAACCGGCGGAAATCCGGGAGCCGGAAAAGTCTTGACTTCCGATGCAAACGGGAATGCTACTTGGGAAACATTTGCCGGTAGTGTTACTAAAATTGATGATCTTTCAGATGTAGATACTTCAACTAATTCGCCGTCAAACGGACAAGTTTTGAGTTGGGATGGCACCAATTGGATTCCTTCTAATGTGTCAGCTACTACAATAGGCTCTATAGACCAGCATTCCGATGTGGATACTTCAACTAATGCGCCGACCAGTGGGCAAGTCTTGAGTTGGGATGGTTCGAATTGGATACCTGCCAATGATGTAAATACAACTTATACAGCCGGTACGGGATTAGATTTAACCGGTACTACCTTTTCACTAAACAGTGGAATTGATAATTTAACTGATGTAGATGTTACGACCAATACGCCTGTAAATGGACAAATCTTAAGCTGGGATGGCACCAATTGGGTGCCTGCTGCTGATGCCAATACGACTTATACTGCCGGCATTGGCTTGGATTTAACCGGTACTACTTTTTCCTTGAATAGTGGAATTGATAACCTAACTGATGTAGATGTTACAACCAATGCGCCGGTTTCCGGACAAGCTTTGGGTTGGAATGGCACCAATTGGGTCCCTGTAGATAAAACGAATGTGCAAAAAATTGATGATTTGTCCGATGCTATAAATGCGATATCCAATTCATCTTTATTTTTAGGATCCAATACGGGGATAATATCAACAGGAGCATTAAATACAGGGGTAGGTACGGAAACTTTAATGAATAATACCAGTGGAGAAAGAAACAATGCATTTGGATACCGTTCATTATATCATAATGTAGGGGGAAGCTATAATACGGCTTACGGAATGCATAGTTTATTTTCAAATTCTTCCGGAAATAACAACACGGCAATGGGGTATCAAGCCGGATTTAGTGCAACCGGATCGGGTAACATCTTTATAGGTTACCAAGCGGGTTATAACGAAACAGGTAGCAATAAATTATATATTGCCAATTCCAATACCACCACACCTTTAATTGGTGGTGACTTTTCGTCGGCTCAAGTGGATATCAACGGTACCATAAAAATAACCGGCGGGAATCCCGGTAACGGTAAAATCTTAACTTCCGATGCCAATGGTTTGGCTTCTTGGTCTGCTGCGCCGGTTTCAGCCGATGGCTCAATCAATACTCATTCTGATGTGGACACTTCAACAAACGCCCCGACAAACGGACAAGTTTTATCATGGAATGGTACCAATTGGGTGCCGGCAAATGCTTCCGGCGGTGCGCAACAAATAAATGATTTATCGGATGTCGATACTTCGACCAATACGCCTACGAACGGACAAGTCTTGTCATGGGACGGTGCGAATTGGGTGCCTGCTTATGATGCTGGTGCTAAAAAAATTGATGATTTAACTGATGGTGGAAATGATACTTATTCACTATATCTCGGTTTATATTCAGGTATGAGCGATGATCATACAAATAATAACAATACCGGTGTAGGCAATGTAGCATTATATCAAAACACCAGCGGGGCAAACAACACGGCATTAGGTTACAGTGCCGCCGGTAATAATTCTACGGGTAGTGATAATACGGCTTTAGGTTTCGGTACATTAGCTTCAAATACAGGTGGTATTCAAAATACTGTAATTGGTTCAGGGGCAGGGATGTCCACTACCGGTTCGGGAAATATCTTTATCGGCTATCAAGCCGGTTATAATGAAACAGGAAGCAATAAATTATATATTGCCAATTCCAATACAGTAACCCCTTTAATCGGTGGCGATTTTTCCGCATCACAAGTGGATATCAACGGCACCATAAAAATAACCGGTGGTAATCCGGGTAACGGAAAAGTTTTAACTTCCGATGCCAACGGTTTGGCGTCTTGGCAAACACCTTCCGGTGTTACTTCTATGAATGACCTTTCGGATGCCGATACGTCAACGACACCACCGATCAATGGTCAAATATTATCATGGGACGGTGCGAATTGGGTGCCTGCTGATGACGCAACAGGTGCACAAGAAATTAACGATTTGTCAGATGGAATTTCCGGTTCAAATTCTGTTTTTCTAGGTCAAGGTTCAGGTGCTCATAACGGACTTTCCCAATATAATACAGGAACGGGAATTGCCGCATTAACTACAAATTCATCGGGAGATAATAATTCGGCTTTCGGTTACGGTGCATTGGGTCTGATAGAATCCGGAAATGATAATACGGCTATTGGATATAGTGCAGGGTTAATGGATGCGAGTGGCAATCCTTTGTCAAGTTTGACTTCCTGTATATTCATAGGTTCGGGAGCCACAGCTGCAGCCGATGGCGACACCAATGAAATTGTTATCGGCGCCAATATGTCCGGTATGGGTAGCAATAGTGTAATTATCGGGCATCCTGCATACAATCAGAAAACGGTTTTGACCGGTAAAGTAGGGGTAATGATCCCCGACCCGAAATCCGCTTTGCAGGTCAACGGCGGCGTACAAGTAGCCGATGATACCGATGCGGCAACTGCCGATAAGGTGGGAACTTTGCGCTATAGAGCCGATAGTAACCATTCCTACGTGGAAATGTGCGTGCAAACCGGCGCATCCACTTATGCTTGGGTGATTATTCATCAGGAAACATGGTAGTTTTTTTCATAATATTTAGTGTGTGTTTAGTATCAAAGTGTAAAAGCAGATTTGTGTTGTTATGAGTATTGTTTTTATACTTATCAGGCGATCGGTTTGTTCCGGTCGCTTGTTTTTTCTATTGCATTTACCTTCTTTAGTAAGCATATTTAGGTAAAATGGGAAAGTTTCAAGTGCGCTTTACGAATATTTTACACAAAGGATAAAATTATTAATAAGAAAAGCTTTATTTTTATCACTTTTGATTAACTTTGTTACGAACATAAAAACACCTGAATGATGCTTAATAAAAAAATAGAAACAGCGCTCAATACGCAAATCAATGCCGAATTTTATTCATCTTATTTATATTTGTCAATGTCTGCGTATTTGCAAGACAACAGTTTAATTGGTTTTGCCAACTGGATGCGCGCCCAGTTTGAAGAAGAACAATTTCATGCCTTAAAAATGTATGATTATCTGTTGGAACGCGGTGGTCAAATCAAGTTGGAACAAGTGGATAAACCGCCACATGACTGGAAAGATATTATTGATGTTTTTGAAGCGGTTTTGAAACACGAACAGGAAGTAACCCGTTCGATCAATGATTTGATGAGTTTAGCCATAGTAGAACGTGATCATGCCACGGTCAATTTCTTACAATGGTTTGTCGATGAACAAGTTGAAGAAGAAGCAAATGTGTCGGATATATTGGCACAACTTAAATTAGTGGGCGGTCAAGGCAGTGGTTTGTTTATGCTCG
The DNA here is from genome assembly GCA_015489265.1 of Flavobacteriaceae bacterium. Taxonomy (GTDB): domain Bacteria; phylum Bacteroidota; class Bacteroidia; order Flavobacteriales; family Flavobacteriaceae; genus WGBX01. The sequence goes on from WFZY01000205.1 coordinate 5,029, forward strand.
ACCGTGAAGCGTCGCAACGCAAATTTACCCCGCCTGCAGAGTAACATTAAGTCGTGTTTAAGCAAGCAAAACCAAAAAATGAAATTTAAGAAATTTCTAATAATATTTGGGCAAATCATTACAATATCCTTAGCTTTGCTTTTCGGAACATTTTTAATTTATCTAAAAATTCCGGGGAATGGGGCGCTTTGTGATCCGGAACAGATTATGTATGCCGGAACCTGGTTTGTTTTTATTCTTTTAGTTTTGGGAATACTTATAAATTCTTTGAATAATTACGTAAAAGGCAAATGGAAAAGTTACCGGATTGTATCAATCACATTAATAATCACCTTATTGATTTCTAGTATTTTTACTAGAAACATTGTAATGGCAATTTATTATGGAAAAGAAAAGAACGTTATTGAAGTGGAAAATCCCCAATATGTGAAAATTAGATTATTTGAAAATGGAAGATTTTTTGCTTATACTTATGATGCCAGTTGTGAAACGGAAAATATAGGAACTTATAAATTATCAAACCATATCTTGAAATTAACTTTTGAGAATGAGAAATCTAAATATTTAGGAACAACATACATTATCCAAAGTAATAATGTCCGTTGTTTAGACTGTAAAGATAATTATGAATTAATGCTTAAACAAATTATAGATCGATAAAGAATAATATCTAGTTTTTTCTTTAAAATCATGTCAAAAAATAATATCGCCGTCAAATGGGCAGTTTTTCCAGTCATTTTGACGTTATTTTTTATTTGGAATATTTGTTGTGATTTGAAAATTGTAAATATTAAGAACTGAAATTAACAAAAAACAAAAAACTATGGAAGCAATTTACAAATTACAAGCAAATATCAAACATTGGTGGTTACCGGTTTTAACCGGAAGCTTATTGATTATCGCCTCATTATTAATGATTATTTTTCCTTTTGCAACATTTTACGGATTAGCCGTATTATTCGGTTGGAGTTTATTCGTTTACGGTGGTTTAAATTTTATTTTTGCCGTTAGAAACCGTAAGGTATTTCACGGTTGGATATGGTATCTGATGTTTGGTTTGATTGAAATGGCATTTGGTGCTTATTTATTATTCAAACCGGAATTGGCAGCTGAAGCACTGGTGTTATACTTGGGATTTTGGTTTACCTTTGTTGGTATTTCACGTATCAGTTTTTCTTTTGTAATGAAAGATATGGGTATTAAAAACTGGGGCTGGACACTGTTGGGTGGTATTTTAGTCCTATTTTTAGCATTTTTCATGATTCTAAATCCCGGAGTTGGTGCCTTAACTGCAGTTTATTTGGTTAGTTTTGCTATCTTTGTAACCGGTTTACTGGCAGTATCATTCGGCTGGGAACTCAAAAAATTGGAAAAATTATTAACTGAATAACTATTTTATGGTCAATTTAATCCTTAAAAATCTAAAAGAAGTCGATGAACCTTTGCGTAAAGAAGCCGAAGAAGTTTGTCAGGAAAAACTGGAATTTTATCAAAATCTGTTTAAGAAATATGACAAAGATTTAACTTTGGAAGTCATCTTTAACAAATCGGCAAAAACCTATACGGTAAGTGCTTCTATCGACTTAAAGAGTAAAAAAGTACTTATTGCCGAAGAAAACAAAGATGTTTTAAAAGCACTTCGTAATTTATTCAGTGAGTTTAAAAAAGCGGTCAAACGCCAATACGAACTCGAACGTAAAGATTATGAATATAAGCGAAAAAACAGAAGATAAGTTTATTTCAACAGAATTTTACAAACAGCCGCCTTTTAGAGCGGCTGTTTTTTGTATCTTTGCATCGTAAAAAATTCCAATTGGTACATGCTCTATAAAACCAAACATATCATTTTATCCCGTTTACTTATATTAGCATTGATACTGCCACCTTTATGGCAATTGGAACATATATTTGACAACAACCATGGCATTGTGTATCATCAAAATACCAATACCATTCATGCTGTTTATGACAATTCTTGTGCACCTTTACACAAGCATTTTCAATTTTTTTCAGTTTTTAACGGCTTCTTTTTTAAGACTTTAAAAATTGATTTTCCTACTGTTAAAAACAGTATTTTGCCTCGTAAACCTTATGTTTACACACTTTACACTTTTGGCTTAAGAGCACCACCTGTAAAAGCCTAATTTTTCTTTCCTTATTTTTTAAGTTTCAAACTATTGTTGTTTTTTGCAAATGCGTTTATTCGCTCTGATATTTGTGAAAACACTGGCTGTAGAATTATAATTTCATTAATAAACAGTTGATTTGCAGCTTGTTAAAAATTTGTTTAGACCTTTCTGGTTGCTTAAATCTACCAGGTCATGTTAATAGCAAAGACCTGTTAGGTTTCTAAAAAACCTGATAGGTCTGAATTAAAATAAAAATTTATAATAAAAAAAAATAACCAGACCTACTAGGTTTTGAAAACCTAGTAGGTCTTCAGAAAAAATATAAAAAATCATGAAAAAATATATTTCATTCATTATATTCATTTTTAGTATATCGTTGTCATTTGGGCAATACAGTTTATCAGGCATTGTGAAAGATGCTAAAACCAAGGAACCACTAGCCGGCGTGAGTGTTTATATACCGGCAATCAAGCAAGGTGCCGTTACGGATTTGGATGGTAAATTCCAATTTGAACATAATACCAAATCCGATATTGTAGTTGTGTTTTCTTATCAAGGTTACCAAGAATTGCATCAAAAAATTCATTTTGACAATCCGCATAAAACAATTGAAATTCTGTTACATGAAGCCGTGTTTGCCATAGATCAACTTATTGTTTCTACCGGCTTTAACAAGTTGCAAAAAGACAATGTGATGAAAGTGTCTCATCAAAGTTTAGCCAATTTGGCACAAAAAGGCATGCAAAATATTATGGAAGGTATTGCACAAGTGCCCGGTGTTTCCAATTTAAGTACCGGAACGGGTATCGTTAAACCGGTTATCAGGGGTTTGAGCGGCAATCGCGTTTTGGTGTATAACCAAGGTGTGCGACTTGAAAATTACCAATTTGGAGAGGAGCATGGTATGGGTATCGATGCATCGGGAATATCAGGTGTGGAAGTCATCAAAGGACCGGCATCTTTGCTCTACGGGTCTGATGCTTTGGGGGGTGTTGTTTATCTGATACCGGAAAAATTTGCCCCAAAAAATCAGACGCTTTACAATCTCAGTTCGACTTATTATAGCAATACAGCCGGTTTTCATATCAGTCCCGGTATTAAAACATCTACGGATAAATGGCGGTTTTTGGCACGCGGTAGCCGGAAACAAAACGGAGACTATATGATACCGTCCGGCGAAAGGGTTTTGAATACAACCAATAAAGATACCGATTTGAAATTGGGCGTGGGCTATCATCAAACCGGTTACAAATCCGATTTGCGATACAATTTTAATCATACTTTAAACGGTTTGGCTACCGGAACCGGATTAGAAAAACCCAATTATGATTTTAATGGTAAATATCAAGATCTGACCACTCATAATATCAGCTGGAAAAACGAAGTACGTTGGCATAAATCACATATTAAAACCAATTTCGGTTTTTCAAAGGTGCGTCGAGCTTTAATTGTTAATAAACAACCGTTTATAGATATGGCACTCAGTACTTTTAATGGTGATATTAAATGGTATGCCCCTAAAAAACACAATTGGGAATGGATTGTAGGAACGCAATTGATGTGGCAAATCAACAGCAATGCCGGGCAGCATTTTTTATTACCTAATGCCCGGATTGCTAATATTGGCATATTTACCAATGCGAATCGTAGTTTTGAAAATAGTGTTGTACAAGCCGGAATCCGCTACGATTTTAGAAATACACATACCGAAACCATTGATGCCGGTCGCCCCGGATTTGATAAACATATCGGTAGTTTTTCGGGGGCTTTGGGTTATAAACAAGATTTTAACGATAATATGACCTTACGGCTCAATTTAGCTTCGGGATTTAGAGCGCCTAATTTGGCGGAATTAACGTCAAACGGTGAACACGAAGGGCGTATAGAAATAGGTAATCCGGATTTGAAAAACGAACAAAATATCCAAGCGGATTTTAATTGGGAATATCACAGCACGCATATTGCATTTTTTGTAAACGGATTTTATAATCATATTAACCATTACATATTTTTACAGCCGACATTTCAACCGCAAAATATGTTACCGGTCTATGTTTACCAACAGGATAATGCTTATTTGTATGGCGGTGAAGCCGGTTTGCATTTTCATCCGCATCCGTGGGACTGGTTGCATATTAACAGTAGTTTTGAAACAGTCACCGGTAAAAAACAAACCGGAGAATATCTGCCGTTAATTCCCGCAGATCAATGGAAAAATGAAATCCGTTTAGCAAATAAAATTTCACATGGTATTTGGCAAAAATATTATTGGTTTGCCGAAATTAACCGGACTTTTAAAGCACGTAGTAATCCCGCAGAAGACATTTACCCTGCCTATACTTTGGTCCATACCGGCATCGGTGCAATGTTACAATATCATAAGTTACAAGCCCTGTTAAATATCAGTGTTCATAACTTGTTTAATCAAACTTATATTTCAAACTTGTCGGTTTTACGGGAAGATGGGATTCCTAATCAAGGACGGAATATCATTGTGAGTTTGAATTTGACGTTTTAAAGGTTACTATTGAATTTAATAATATTTGGTATAATTTGCATCAAAAATCCCGCTTCATTGAAACGGGATTTTTTTATAAAGAAATTTAAATTTTTATTTCAAGACGCATATCCAATAGTCTAACATTCCGCCGTGATAGGAAGACACATTACCACCATCGGACCCAACATATCCGGCAATGGCTATATTGCCAGCATTATTTACGGATACGCTGTAACCGGCATCTAAATCAGGGCTTCCCAGACATTTTTGCCATTTCAGTTTCAAATCATTATCGAGTTTAACTAACCACATATCCACTTGACCATTGTTGCCTGAAACATCTTGATCATTAGATCTAACTTCACCTGAAATCAAATAATCATTGTTATCGGTAATATATAAATCATGTGCAAAGTCATTAGATCCGCCCCCAAATGATTTTTTATTTAAAATATTTCCATTACTGTCAGTTTTTACAACATATAAATCTGTTGCACCATGATTGTCAGTAGCATTTGAATTATTAGCCAAAATTACAATGTTACCGTTGTTATCTTCTTTAGCTATCATGCCATCGCCATAATCTATACATTTTTGCCAAATAACGGATCCATTTGCAGAAGACAATTTAGCTAAATAAATATTATCATTACCATCATTAGAATTTCCCTGAATATTGGGTGAAGTAGAACTACCTGTAACAATTAAATTTCCATCAGAAAGAATTTTGATACTTCTAAACATATCATTGCCGGAACCACCAATGTATTCTATCCATTGCAGCACTCCAGATGAATTAAATTTCATAACAAAATTAGTTAAATTACCGGCTTGAATTGAAACGTTACCATTGTTAGAAGCAGTATTTCCTACAACATAGACAGAACCATCATTTTGTTCGGTTACTGCCATTATATAATCATCACCATTTCCGCAAGCTTTATACACCCATTGCACATTTCCGGTATGATCTATCTTCATAAGATAACCGTCAATTATAGAACAGCTGCTGTTGAAATTTCCATCATCAGAACCGGTATAGCCGGTAATTAAATATCCGCCATCATTGGAAACTTCTAAATCAGATGGACTGTCTAGTGGCATATCCGGCTGACTACCACCATAAGTATTTTGCCATTCAATTTGACCTTGCGCATCAATTTTGACTAACCAAATATCGTTAACGGCAAAGTTTTTGGTTACATCGCCATCATTTGAAAGCGTTTGTCCGTAAAGAATATAACCGTTATCAGCGGTATGTTTCATGGCATAAAGTGCATCAACATCAGAACCACCATAAGTTTTTTCCC
>WFZY01000206.1 GCA_015489265.1 Flavobacteriaceae bacterium
GTTTTTGAGTTGTTTTTGACGTTTGCGATTAGCTTTGCGTTGCTCGTAAGTGTTATTTTTCTGTTTCTTTTCCGGCGATTCAGCCGTATTTTTTTGCAATTCAATGGCTCTAAAATTTTCGGCTTGCCGTTCTTGCAAAAAATAATCGATGTCACCGAGATGCACTTTGATGTTTTTATTTTTAAATTCGATGGTTTTATCAGATAAGCCCTGCAAAAAATGCCGGTCGTGAGAGACCACAATCAAAGTGCCGTCAAAACCCAAAAGCGCTTGTTGCAACACATTTTTAGAATGTATATCCAAATGGTTGGTCGGTTCGTCCATCACCAATACATTGAATGGCTGCATCATCATGACTGCCAATGCCAAGCGGTTGCGTTCGCCCCCTGATAACACACCGGCTTTTTTATGAACATCATCGCCGGAAAACAAAAAGGCGCCTAAAATATCGCGAACTTTGGTGCGATTGGTATCGTCGGCAGCCGCTTCGAGTGTTTCCAATACGGTCAAATCCGGATTGAGATATTCCGATTGATTTTGTGCAAAATAGCCGATTTGAACATTATGTCCTGTCTTAACTTGCCCGCTGCTAGCTTGTAATTCACCGACCAAAATTTTAGCCAAAGTGGTTTTTCCGGTACCATTTTGACCGACAAAAGCCAAACGCTCGCCTTTGGTAATAATCAAGTTAATATCTTTCAGAACTTCTTTTTTTTCGTAATTTTTATGCAGTTGTTCTATTTCAAAGACAATTTTTCCCGAAGGTTTGGCGACCGGGAAACGGATATTCATGGTTTGATTATCAACTGCATCCACTTCTATGCGTTCCATTTTTTCCAGTTTTTTAATCAACGATTGGGCAAAACTGGCTTTGGTGGCTTTGTAACGAAATTTTTCTATCAGTCGTTCGGTCTCTTTGATTTCTTTTTCTTGATTTTTGGCAGCTTGTTGTTGTTTTTCAAGCAATTCGGCTTTTATTTTTAAAAATTGCGAATAGGGTTTCGGAAAATCATAAGTTTTATTTTTGGTTAGTTCAATCGTCCGGTTGGTAACATTGTCGAGAAACATTTGGTCGTGTGATACTAACAGCAAAATGCCTTTGTAGTTTTTTAAGAAATTTTCAAACCACAAAATACTTTCAATATCCAAATGATTGGTGGGCTCATCGAGCAGCAGAATATCATTGTTTTGCAAGAGAATTTTGGCCAATTCAATCCGCATACGCCAGCCACCCGAAAAGCTCTCGACCGGTTTGTAAAAATCAGCATCAGTAAAGCCCAAACCTTTCAAAACTTTTTCGGTTTCACCTTTATATTGGTAGCCGCCAAGTAACTGAAATTGTTCTTGTTGATGATGGTATTCGTCAAGCAACTGCATATAACTGTCACTTTCAAAATCGGTACGAACCGCCAAGGCATTTTCTAGCTGCTCAATGGCATTTTCAATACGTTTGATGTCGTCAAAAGCTTTGTAAGTTTCTTCCAAAACCGTAGTGCCGCCTTCAAAATCAATATCTTGTTTTAGATAACCGATTTTATGTCCTTTGAGTATGTCTATTTGCCCTTCTGCCGGTATAATGTCGCCGTTAATAGCTTTGAGTAAAGTCGATTTACCCACACCGTTACGACCAATCAAACCGGCTTTATCACCCGGATTTAACTGAAATCCGACATTTCGAATAATATCATTGCCACCAAGACGTATCGTTAGTTTCGAAATATTGAGCATACTTAAATTTTGAGCATCAAAAATACGGGTTTAGATGGTACGATGCAAAAAGATTTTCCTATGTAATAGTTTTCCCATATAACCGAAAAAGGTTAAATTTGTTAACTAAAAGATGGTTTTTAAACAAATCACATATCAAACAACGGCTTACTATCAAGTTGTACAATTACGCGAGCGGATTTTAAGAATCCCATTAGGATTGAAATTTTCTGAATCCGATTTGGCTCTTGACAAAGACGAAATGTTATTTGCATTATTTAAGCATGATGTACCGGTCGCTTGCTTACAAGTCAGAAAAATCGATGACAGACAAGTAAAATTGCGCCAAATGGCTGTTGACCAAAATCATCAAAAACAAGGTTTGGGTAAAACTTTAATGCAAAAAGTAGAAAAGCATCTCAAAAAACTAGATTTTAAAAGTATTGAACTAAATGCCCGTCAAACTGCTATCGGATTTTATCAAAAATTAGGTTATCATATTGTATCCGGACGATTTACAGAAGTAGGCATTTCACACTTTAAAATGATGAAAAATCTTTAAATTTTATATGAATGCCAATCTAATACCGCTTACACATTCAATATAGTCCAATAAATTGTACTATACCGCTTGCATATTCAATATTGTTCAATTTGTTGAACAATTTTCATATTGCATCGGCATAATACTTTGTTTCGAAATATTTTATATTTTTCTAGTAGTATTTTCATGTAGTAGCGGTATTGTTTACTCCCGACTATTGTCGGGGATGCCAAATTATTTTTGGATTTTTTTATTTTTAGAATTGTTATAATTAGCTTAAAATATAGCATACTATTGACTTTTTTCAAAATCATAAACTTTTCTTAAAGACAGTTTATATCCGTTGCGTTTTTAGCATATTTGTATGGCAAATAATTTTCATCTCATGACACATAATTTTAGATATATACATATTGTAATTCTATTGGTTTTGGGGGCTTCTCATGTTCAAGCACAAAATATCAAAATAAAAACTTTGCAAGCCGTAAGAGTACAAAAAGCACCGAAAATTGACGGTGTTGCCGATGACCCGCAATGGCAAAATGCCAAAGAAGCCACCGGTTTTTATATGTATAAGCCCGGCGATGGCGATCCTATGCCTAAAGAATTTGACACGAAAGTGAAGGTGGTTTATGACGATGCCGGACTGTATATTTTGGCTTTGCTCAATGATCCTAATCCCGATAAAATTACCCGTATTTTCGGATTACGTGACCAAACCATACAAGCCGATCAATTTTCAGTTATTATCAATCCGTTTTCAACACCTAATAACAATTACCTTTTTGCGGTTTATGCATCCGGCTCACAATTGGACGGCAATGACCCTAAAGCAAAAGATTTATCTTGGAATGCCGTTTGGAAATCGGAAGTTTCCATAACCAAAGACGGTTGGTTGGTAGAAATGGCTATTCCATATTCCGCTTTACGTTTTCAAAATGAAGCCGTTCAAACTTGGTCTATCGGTTTTTTTAGACATATCGATCGTATTCGTGAAGATTATTCTTGGACTTATATCGACAAAACCAAAAGCGGTGATATGGTACAATTTTTAGGCAAATTGACCAACTTGCAAAACTTAAAACCACCGGTACGTTTAAGTTTATATCCCTACACATCGGTGGTGCATACGCGTTTTGACGGACAAAATCATACCGATTTCGGTTTTGGGATGGATTTAAAATACGGCTTGAGCGAAAGTTATACCCTTGATGCCACGCTGATTCCTGATTTTAGTGATACGCCTTATGATGAACTACAGCTCAACTTGGGTCCCTTTGAACAGTATTACAAAGAAAAACGCCAATTTTTTACCGAAGGTTTTGATTTGTTTAACAAAGCCCGGTTGTTTTATTCGCGCCGTATCGGCGGGACGCCAACCGGATATTATGATGTGTCGTCGCAATTAAACGGGGAAGAAACCATCGTTGATAATCCCGAAAAAGTCCAATTGATCAATGCCTTGAAAATATCCGGACGCAGTAAAAACGGTTTGGGAATCGGTTTTTTTAATGCCATTACTAATGAAACCGAAGCAACTGTAAAAAATACACACACCGGTCAAGAACGAAAAATAGTGACCGAACCCTATGCCAATTACAATATTTTTGTGATGGATTACAATTTTAAAGGCAACTCAACCATCAGTTTGATTAATACCAATGTTATACGGCAAGGCAGTTTTAGAGATGCCAATGTAACGGGTTTGTCAGCCAATCTTTATGCACAAAACAACACATTGAATATCAAAGCGGTATCAGCCATGAGTTTGATAAATGAGCACGAACAATATACCAAAGGATTTAAGTATATTTTAAAAGCTTCTAAAAAAATCAAATCTCATGGTGTTTCGGTTCTTATCAGAGCCATGGATCCGTTTTATAACAGCAACGATATGGGATTTAACCGTCATAATAATGTTGCCAACTTTGATGTTAGCTATTCCTACAGTATTTTAAAACCTACCAAACATTTTAATGCCTTGCACATTAGTTTTGATGCCGGATTTGATCATTTGTATAAAAATCTGCAAAAGGTGCAAAATGATTTTGAATTGAGTAGTTTCTTCACCAATAAAAAGTATTTGAGTTACGGTTTTGGATTAAATTATGTTACCGATTCGCACAATTACTATGAGCCAAGAGTACCGGGACGCTTCTTTATAGATAAAGCTTATGGCGGTTTTTGGGCATTTTTATCATCCGATTATCGTAAAAGATTTGCCGGCGATATCAAAGTAGCACGATTTACCAAATTTAACGACCCGCAGAATTATTACAGTTTTGGCATTTCGCCCCGTTTTAGAGTCAGTAACCGTTTTCATATCAATTACCAATTCAAATTGGAACAAATGAATAACGGCAAGGGCTTTGCAGATTATAACGGCAAAGATATCATTTTTGGCAACCGGCAACAGCGTACTATAACCAACAGCTTGGGTGCCAATTATTTTTTCAGTACCAAATCGGCGGTTAATCTGAATTTGCGTTACTATTGGGCACCGGTTTATTACGATAAATTCTACAAATTAAACACCGATGGCAGCTTAACCAAGATTGACAATTATAATGAAAACAAAGACATTAACTACAATGTTTGGAATATGGACATCGGCTATTCGTGGGAATTTGCCCCCGGCAGCAATTTATCACTTTTATATAGAAATGCCCTATTAAACATGGATAATAATGCTCAAATCGGGTTTAATGACAACCTTGATAATTTGTTATCACAACCGATTCGCAATACATTTATCTTAAAAATGACCTATTATGTTGATTATAATACGGTCAAAAACCGTTGGTTTTAATCAACTGTCTGCTTGTTGATTTCCGGTTGACGTAAAACGGCACCCCTGCGTTTTTTACCATCGATAATGACTTTAACCGGATTGGGAAATTTGACATGTTTAAAATATTTGGTTTCTTCTATTAACTCGGCGCTGTTTAACAAATCGTAATTGATAGCATCCGGATTTTTGTCTAAAAAGACCGAAAAATAAGCAATATTCATAGTCGTCAAATTATGAAAAAAATGAGAACCCGATGAAGCATCGAGCGGATAACCTTCCAAGCTGGTTTCTACAATGACTTTGGCGTTGGAAATCTGTGTCCAATTGACCGGAATACCGATAAATCTGTCGCGTGTACCCCATCGTCCCGGACCTATCAAAATATATTTTTTGTTGTTAAATTTGGCGTTTAATTTTTCAACTTCTTGTGCCATTGTAATTGTATCGGTCTTATCAAAAACATCATTTTTTACAAAAATAATGTCGTGAATGGTATTGATGACACCGTTTCCCATACTTTTTTCGGCATACAAAATCAAATTTTCTTGGTCTAATTCGTCCGGTTTAAAGGAATAATCTTCCGATGGCATCAGCAGCGGTTTGACTTGTAAGATATAAAAAGTCGCATCACCGTCTTCATCAGGGGCTAAATCAACCGCAAATTCTATTTCAACCGGTGTATCAAAAGCTTGCTTGAGATTATCAAGCACATCTTGTATCATCTGTGGTAACGGAATATAATCGTTTTGCAAAATGCTGGCAAAATTGGTCACCAAAATGCCGTTTTCGTCAACCCCGGGATACATCGTATCATTGTTGTAATCGTAAGTGGAAACCAAATGGGTCAAAGTGCCATGCGGAATGGCATCATAAAGATCCACCTTTTTGATGGCGGAATAAGGTCCGTTTAGTAAATTGATGTTCGGTTTTCTTAAATCGACGGCATAAAAATAGCTTTGGCTTTGCTTGATTTGGTCTTGCAGAGAATTTAATTGTATTTTGGGATATTTAGGTGCAAACCGGTAAGCGCGTTCGCCTTCTACAACATAAGACCCTAAACCAATGGCAATTACGGCAAATCCGTCGCGGGGTTTCATTGATGCAAAAGGATAATAATTGTATGATTGCGCCACACCGCTGATATCCGGATAATACAAGCCCTGATGTTCACGTCCGACTAGTTCTTGAATTACAACAGACATCTTTTCATCGCCTAATTTGTGGTCTAAAGCACGAGAATAATTGACAGCTACATTGGAAAAAGTAGAAGCGTAAACCAATTTAATGGCATCAATCAACTGTTGCAGGCGTTGATTTTTGTCATGATGATTGTTAGGAATGATATAGGTTTCAAAAATACCGGCAAATGGCTGGGTCAAACTGTCTTCAAACAAACCGGACGAGCGTACGGCCAAAGGTTTTTTATAACAATCGAGTAACCGGTCGAGTTTTTGAACCAATTCGTTAGACAAACGGGCTTTTAAAAAACGTTTGTTGAGTTCTTCATCAGGTAGATTCAAATCTTTGAGATGTTGCAACTTATTTTCTTCTATAAACCGGTCAAATTCGCTGGCACCAACGATTGCCGTGCGCGGCATTTTGATTTTTAAACCTTTGATATGGTTTGCCAATTCGGTTTTGTGCAAAAGTGAATTGATAAATGCCAAGCCGCGTCCTTTACCGCCATATGCCCCGTCGGATAGTAAGAAAATATTTTTATCGTCGCTGCAATCGGTATCTTCCCAAGGCACTACTTTACCTTGGGGTTTTTCATCGCGATAAGCTTTAAGCATTTTTAAGATATAGGAACGAATTTCTTCCTTATCTTTAAAATGATGCACTTTTTTGGCTTCCAAAATTTTAGCCAATTGTATTTCAGACCGCGCCATGAGCCAAAGCGAAAAATCGTCGCGCCGGGCATGAAAATCAATACTTTCTTGCGGTATGCGTTTAATGATTTTTTCAAATTGTTTGAGTGTTGCAGCCCGATCAATTTCTTTACCGTTCCTGTCCCTGAACACAAAATCCCCGAAACCAATTTTTTGCGTTACTTCATTGATAAGTTTTTGATATAAATCTTCATCATTTTTATCAATAAACGTCAAACATTTTTCATCAGCCACACGTTTTTGTTTTTTATCGGACGATAACACGATAACAGGCACACTGCCTTTGACTTTTCTAACTTCGTCAATGAGTTGAAAACCCGTATCGGGTTCAATTTTACCGTTTTTAGGAAACTGCACATCGGTAATTACCACAAAAATATTGTTTTTGAACTTGTTAAAAAGTTCCATGGCTTCTTCGTAATTGGTCGCCAACAAAATTTTAGGACGCGCCCGCAGTTTTAAGACCTTATAGAGTTTATCCATCTTAATTTCATCTATAATCTTATTGGTCTGTTTAAAAACAATCCGGTAGAGTTTGTTGAGATAGTTGGAATAATAAATCGGGTTGTCTTCCACTACCAAAATCATTCGGACCGATGCCAATTTGCTATCATTTTCGGCATTCATTTTGTCTTCGAGATACTTGATCATAGCAAAAAATATGCGCGATTCGCCATCCCAAACAAAAATTTTGTCATAGCCCAAACTTTCTTTTTGTTTTTCCAGAAATTTGATATGATGTGTGTTGTTCAATAAGATAAAAATAGGCAGGTCGGGGTAGCGTTCCTTGATTTTTTTGATGATTTTCAAGGGCCGTTGTTTGTTAAACCCAACCGTAATCACTACCATATCAATTTTTTTCTGCTCAAGCTGTTCCAGCGTTTCTTCAGTAGAATAAACCCCCGTAATACGTGGCAATGAAGTCAAATTCAGCTTGCCGTAATCGTATAGCATAATCTCAGAAAAACGCCCTTCCTTATTGATAGAAAACGCATCGTATAAATTGGATACCAACAATATTTCTTTAACTTTAAACTTGCTCATATCGTGATATATGTCGCGCATACGACTGTCACGGTTTAAGTAATTTTGCAAGAGTTTTTTGGGTTTGGGCTTCATAAAGCTTTGTTTTTTGAAAATATAAAGTTACTTAAAATTTGTGCATATTGTAATTTTTTTTTGTCAGTTTTTTTTAAATTGTACGACTATTTTATAAAAAATACAAAAATGTCTTTTAAAGAAATTCGTAACCAACCCCTACAAGCAATTAGTTTCAAATTAATGAAACAAATTGATTATCATGCCATTAAAAATTACGATTTACCCATAGAATTGATGATGGAAAACGCCAGATACCACTTGGCAAAAGTTTGTGCAGCAACGGCTCGTAAATCCGACAAGATTTTAATCGGTATCGGTAAAGGTAATAATGGCGGCGGCGGACTAGTAGCAGCGCGTCGCTTACTGGCTTGGGGTTATCAAGTATATATCGATGTTTTGGAAGATGAACTATCCGAACTTACGGCTCTCCAATTTAACAGAGCCGTTGCATTTGGGGCAACCATAAAATATATTGACCATCCGGATATTTTTATTGATGCCTATTTCGGTTTTTCGCAGAGATTTCCTTTACCTGAAGTTTACATCAAGCGTATAAACCAAATTAATGCTGCCAAAGTGCCCATCATCAGCTTGGATGTTCCGACAGGTTTGTCCGAAAATTTTGAAGCAAAACATCCTTTTATACATGCGGATACGGTCGTCAGTCTGGCTTATCCAAAAAAAGTCTTATATCATCCGGATTTAAAAGCGCGGTTGATATTAGCGGATATCGGAATACCGGCTGCAGCTTTTAATGATTTTGGAATATCCTACCAATTCCCGTTTGACAGCAATGGCATTTTGCAGTTATAACAAATTGATAAATAATTTAATACAAAAAAATCATAGAATTTTATACGACTCAAAATACTAAGCAATAGATTGGTCAAATTTTCAATCGCTTTGAATATTATTATGTAGTTTCTCAACAAGTTCATCGATGAAATGCGCTTGCCGGTTGTTGATTTTTATTTTAGCAGTTTGGGTATCAAACCATGCAGCTTTATCTATTTCAGGAAAACTTTGCAATTTACCGGAATGTGGCGGCCATTCAATTTCAAAAGTATTACTGGTGACATTTTCCGGATCAGCATCGCCTTGTACAGCCCAAGCATAAATTAATTTACCGCTTTTTAATTGAACAGGTGTCAGAGCAATCGGTTGAACCGGATGTATTTCAAAACCGGTTTCTTCTTTAAATTCGCGTAATGCCGCTTGCCAAGCATTTTCATTATTTTCCATCAATCCTTTGGGAATTGACCAAACACCTAAGTCTTTTTTTGCCCAATAAGGTCCACCCGGATGTACTAAAAGCACTTTGAGTTGTCCATTGTCAAACTTATAAAGTAATATGCCGGCACTTTTTTGAGACATCTTTAAGATTCGTAATGCTTCATTTCCGCATCAAAAAAATCATATGCTCCTTTGACGGCTGCTTCAATTACATCGGCGTTGTCTTTGGCATCTTGTTCGCTAAATTGGTCTAACCATTCTATTTCATCGGTAGCCATATTGATAAGAAATCTGGGAAAACCGGTATGTAAGACAAAAATGTCATCTTGCAATTTGGAATTGTCGGCAATCAAGTATTCCGGTAGTTTCATAAGATAATGTTTTATCGGCTAAAGTTACAAAATTTATCGGCACAAATGTAGTGTTAAAATCAAAAAAACAAACCGGTCTTTATAAAAAAATCGTATCTTTGAAATTACGATTGACTTAAAATGCAGTTATGACTATGTTTAAAAAAGATATTTTCGGAAATATAATTTTCATCAAAAAAATAGTGATGTTTATCTTCGGGATAATCTCGAAGCGGCGTTATAAAGGTTTTAACGAGTTACAGATAAACGGCATGGAAATTTTGCGTTATTTACCTGATAATCAAGTGCTGTTTGTATCCAATCACCAAACCTATTTTGCCGATGCCGCAGCCATGTATCATGTGTTTTTTGCGGCGTTGAACGGTCAAAATGATATCAAAGGCATCAAATATTTGTTTCATCCCAAAACTAATGTTTACTATGTAGCCGCTAAAGAAACGATGACATCCGGTATTTTACCACGTATTTTTATGTATGTGGGCGCTATCCCCATTATGCGTACTTGGCGTTCCAAAGGAAAAGATGTCAAGCGTCCGGTTAATTTTAACGATATTACCAATATCAGCAAAGCCATTCAAGACGGTTGGGTGATTACCTTTCCACAAGGCACAACGACACCCTTTAAACCAATTAGACGCGGTACCGCACATATTATCAAAACCAACAAACCAATTGTCATTCCTATTGTCATTGACGGTTTTAGACGCTCATTTGACAAAAAAGGACTTCAGATTAAAAAACGTGGCATCAACCAACGTTTGACCATTAAGCCGCCACTACCCATTGATTATGAGAATGACGAGATTGCCGATATCGTTGAAAAAATTGCATTTGCCATAGAACAACACCAAGATTTGTCTAAAGTTGTACCGGTGGATGAACTCAAAAAAGATATGACCAAACCCGAAAAGAACGATAATAAACATTTCTGGTCAGGAAAGGATTATTAAATGAAGATTTAAACCACGTTAAAATTTTATAAAAGCGAAAAATAAACGTATCTTTGCGCACTTTTTACAGAATGATGCTGCAAAGATATACTAAAGAATTTCGTCAAAATTTGAAAATAGCCACCCCTGTGATGTTGGGCTATTTAGGACATGTGTTTGTCGGTTTGACAGATAATATATTTGTTGGCAAACTCGATCCGCTCAATTTGGCTGCGGTCTCTTTAGCAAATTCCGCTATCTTTTTTATCATGTCGTTCGGAATCGGTTTTTCGTATGCCATTACCCCACTGGTTTCGGAAGCCGTTGGCGCCGGCAAACATCCCCGTTTAAAAAGAGTCTTATTTAACGGACTTTTACTCAACACAATACTGGGATTACTGATGGCGGGATTAAGTTTTGGTATCCCAAAAATTTTATATTTGGCACATCAACCTGCGGAAGTGATTGAATTGGCAGTGCCTTACATCCGTATTGTCGGTGTTTCCTTGCTGTTCATCATGATTTTTCAAGCCTTAAAACAATTTTCCGATGGCATGTCATTGACAACCTACCCCATGATTGCAACTATCATATCCAATATTATCAATATTATCTTAAGTTACGGCATGGTTTTCGGAAAACTCGGCTTTCCTAAAATGGGTATTTATGGTGCCGCTTACGGTACATTAATTGCACGATTTATCAGTGTTTTGGCATTATGGTTTTTCTTGAGATATATGTCTGAAACCAAGGTTTATATGAAAAATTTGGGGTGGTATCTTGTGTCAAAACCCATTATTCAAAGAATATTGTATTTGGGCATTCCTTCCGGATTTCAAGGCGTTTTTGAAATGGGAATATTCTCTGCCACCGTTTGGATTGCCGGTACATTAGGGGCTATCAGCCAGTCCGCCAATCAAATAGCGCAACAAATGGCTTCTATGACTTTTATGGTCTTTATAGGATTCGGAGTCGCTGCAACAGTTAGAGTCGGCAACCAAAAAGGGCGGAAAGATTTTAAAGAAATGAAGCGAATTGCCACGTCCGTTTTTATACAAGTTTTTTTATTTGAATTGTTGTTTACCTTTATTTTAATAGCTTTTCGTCATCAATTACCGTGGATTTATTTAAGCAGTGATTATACCGACCCGCAAAAAATAGCCGAAGCACAAGCCGTTTACAATTTGGCTGTAAAATTATTGATTGTTGCCGGTTTATTTCAAATTTCCGATGGCTTTCAGGTCGTCCTACAAGGGGCTTTAAGGGGACTGCAAGATGTTATTTATCCGTTTTTTATCACCTTAATTGCTTATTGGTTAATCGGATTTCCTATCAGTCTGTATTTGAGTAAAATATACGGGACTATCGGTATTTGGTATGGATTGCTCACCGGCTTAACCACCGCAGCATTTTTGTTGTTTTTAAGATTCCGGTATTTGTCTAAGAAGCTCATTCAAAATTAAACTTCTATCCCGTTTCTTTCGGACTTTTTAATTTTAGATTTATGTTTAAAACTACAAAATTAACATTGAGGAACATATAAAGTCATATAAAACCCATGGTAGCAAATTGTTTGAAGCATGTTTGATTGTTCATAAACCCTATATCATTTAAGCGCAAATCTTTGTAGTTTTTTCTCTGCGTGAGGGATTGTAGTGGCAGCTTGCCGAAGTAAAATACATTAGAAAAATCACGGCTTTTACAGCGACCGCAGGAAGCTCGTAAAAGGTGTAGTTTTTTTATGTATTTTTAAGGCAACTATAACGAAAAGCCCGATGCCGTACAAGTAGAGCGGATTTTTGGTGGTGAAAAACTTGTGCGGGACACGCCCAAATATTAGAGTTTGAAAATCAAGATATTAAAACATATTAAAATGCATCCATGGCGGTATCTTTTAGGTTTAGTTGCTGCCATTTGGTTTTGTTTCAGCTTGCCCAATCCCTTGTTTAAACTGCCTTATGCTACCGTTTTGTATGATAAAAACGGTGTTTTATTGGGGGCGCAAATAGCCAAGGACGGGCAGTGGCGTTTTCCGCTTTCGGATAGTTTGCCAGAAAAGTATAAACAATGTGTGGTGGCTTATGAAGATGCCTATTTTTACAAACATCCGGGGGTGAATCCGGTGTCGTTGGTTAAGGCGGCATATCAAGATGTTAGAGCGGGAAAAATAGTGCGTGGCGGTAGTACATTGACTATGCAAGTGATGCGTATGGCACGCGGAAATCGGCCTAGAAATATGTATCAAAAAATGATAGAGATGATTTTGGCGTTGCGTTTGGAATGTTCATACAGCAAAGATGAGATTTTAAACCTGTATGCTTCGCATGCACCTTTTGGGGGCAATGTCGTGGGATTGGAAGCGGCGGCTTGGCGTTACTATGGGCGCGCACCCGCCAAGCTTTCGTGGGGTGAAACAGCAACATTGGCGGTCTTGCCTAATGCGCCGGCATTGATTTATCCGGGGAAAAATCAGCAAATTTTGAAACAAAAACGCAATGCTTTGCTGGATAAGTTGCTTGAAAGCCATGTGATTGATAGCGTGACTTGTCGCTTGGCAAAATCCGAACCTTTACCGCAAAAGCCACAGCGTCTACCGCGATTAACGCCGCATCTGCTCGATAAAGTTATCAAAGACGGGCATGAAGGGGAACGGATTTACAGCACTTTGGATAGATATTTACAAAAACAAGTCAGGCAAATTCTGCGGCAACATTACGGTTATTTATCATCTAATAAAATTTTTAATGCCGGTGTGGTGGTTGCCGATGTGGAAACAGGGCAGATATTGGCTTATGCCGGAAATATGCCGGATGATTTACAACCGGCTAATCAATCTGTTGATATGATTACGGCAGCACGTAGTACAGGTAGTATTTTAAAACCCTTTTTGTATGCGTGGGCGTATAAAGACGGTGTAATTTTACCGAACAGTTTACTTAAAGATATTCCGACGCAAATAGCAGGTTATCATCCTAGAAATTACAACAAATCTTACGACGGTGCCGTACCGGCAAGTGAAGCTCTGGCGCGTTCACTTAATGTGCCGGCAGTACGTTTATTACAAACTTACGGTTTACAAAAATTTAGAGACCAACTGCAAAATCTGCATTTGACAGATATTGATAAACCGGCGGACTATTATGGTTTGACTTTGATTTTGGGTGGTGCCGAAACAAGTTTATGGGACATCACCGGTAGTTATGCTTCGATGGCGCGCGTTCTCAAACATTATAATGAAAGCGGTGGCTACAATCCGACCGATTATTTTCCACTGACTTATATACCGGTAAAACGGCATTTTGAGCCGGTAACACAGGATGATTTGTTTGGAGCTGACAATATTTGGTTTGTTTTTAATGCTTTGTCTGAAAAAGACCGTCCGGCAGAAGGTGGTGATTGGAATATTTACCGTTCTGCAAAAAAAATTGCTTGGAAAACCGGAACGAGTTTTGGACATCGTGATGCTTGGTGTATTGGGCTTACACCGCGTTATGTCGTAGGTGTTTGGGTTGGGAATGCTACGGGTGAAGGACGCCCCGGGTTGACAGGAACGCATTCGGCAGCACCCTTGATGTTCGATGTATTTAAACGGCTGCCGTCAACTGCATGGTTTGAAAAACCGGTGCAAATTATGCATCAGGCAAAAGTTTGCCGGCAGAGTGGATTTTTGGCATCACCGCAATGCACCGATTTTCAACTAGTATATATACCGCAAAACGGTGAACGAAGCAATGTTTGTCCGTATCATCAAATAGTACATTTGAATAAGGAAGGCACTAAACGGGTCAATTCGTCTTGTTACAAAGTTGCAGATATGACCAATAAAAGTTATTTTGTGTTGCCACCGGTTATGGCGTGGTATTACAAACAAAAACATCCGGAATATAAGGATTTACCACCTTGGGAGCAGGGCTGTCAGCCGGAAGATGATCAGTCATTGGACTTGATATATCCCAAAAACGGGGTAAAAATATTTATACCTAAAGATTTTGGTAACCGGCAACAAAAAATTGTTTGTAAAGCCGTGGATCAAAATCCGGATGCGACTGTGTATTGGCATTTAGATAATGCCTTTGTTAAATTAACGCATGTTAAACATCAAATTGAAATTTATGCCAAGCCGGGAAAACATCGTTTGACCTTGGTTGATGATACAGGACATCGTATTGTCTGTAAGTTTGATGTCAGTGGTAAGTAAACTATAGGGTGTAAGCATAATCAGACTACGAAACAATCATTTAATTAAAAGATAAAACCGGCTTCTTTATGGTATTTTTCAGATAAATGCATGAGCATATCTTTAACCATAGTTTCCAAATCATATTGATGGTGCCAGTGCCAGTCTTTAAATGCCATACGGTCGTCTATGGATTCCGGCCAAGATTCGGCTATGGCTTGACGAAAATCGGGTTGGTAGTCAATACTAAAATCAGGAATATAATTTTGAA
Source organism: Flavobacteriaceae bacterium (assembly GCA_015489265.1). Lineage (GTDB taxonomy): Bacteria > Bacteroidota > Bacteroidia > Flavobacteriales > Flavobacteriaceae > WGBX01. The sequence goes on from WFZY01000206.1 coordinate 15,014, forward strand.
TGCTTTGTGCCAATTCTTGCGGGGTAAAACTGATACCGGCAATATTGTATGAATTGTGTATGCGCAACTGATTTTTATCAGCTTCCATAATTTTGATAGTGGCACGGATGGCATCGGGCATATACATCATAGGCAAGCGTGTGTTGGCGGCTAAAAAAGATGTATAATGTCCTTTAGTCAGGGCTTCGTGAAATATTTCAACGGCATAATCGGTAGTGCCGCCACCGGGCATGGTTTTCCAACTGATAATTCCGGGATAGCGTACACTACGCACATCGACATCGTAATGTTCACGATAATATTCTATCCAACGTTCGCCGGCTAATTTGCTGATGCCGTAAACGGTATTGGGATCCATAATGGTGTATTGCGGTGTATCAATACGTGGTGTATGAGGCCCAAAAACTGCTATGGAACTGGGCCAAAATAGTTTTTTAATGTATCCTTCTTTTGCCAACTCAAGTACGTTGAATAAAACTTGCATATTGATATCCCAAGCTTTAGTAGGCATTTTTTCGGCATTGGCTGACAGGATAGCTGCCATTAGATAGACTTCTTCTATTTGGTGATCAATCAGCACTTGCTTAACGGCTTTTGAGTCGGTAGCATCCAAATGCACAAAATTATGGTCAAAATTTTCCGGCTCTCTGATGTCCGATGCTAATATTTGCTCGTTGCCATAAATGAGTCGTAATTCGTTTAACAAATCGGTACCAATCTGTCCGTTTGATCCTATGATGAGTGTTTTTGCCATCCCTTTCTTATTATTTTCTGAATAAGTCAAAGCAAATATAAGCTTTTTGAAAGTATAAAACTGAAAAATAAATCATAAAATTGTGATAAAATACCGGAATTTTTAAGAAATTTGCAATTATGAAAAGATTTGTAAGTCTCTTTTTAGGAATTTTTTTATTAATAGTTTTCGGTTGCCGGAATGAAACTGAAAAAAAATTGCCTGTTGCTCAAAAAAAACAAGCAAAAAATATTGAAATTATCAAACGTACAGAACGGCTGAAATCTATTGAACCGATTCAAAAAGTGGCGAAGTTAAATCCGAATTTTGTCAAATTTTATGAAAGTTTGACCCCCGACACGTATAGTATTGATGAATTAGTCGATTTGACGCAGAAAGACTTAAAACTTTTTAAAGAGTTGAGAATCAGACGTTTTAATTCAAAAATAGATACGCCTGCGGTTAAAAGCCGATTGGTATTAACGGAAACTAATCTAAAACGGCTTAATTTTTTATTGCACAAAAAAAGGATAGAAACCGATACTATTCGCAAAACTTTAGATGAATTGACGCGTAATTTGAATGCAACTATTGATAAAATCAGATTATATAATCAAAGTATTGATGAGTTTGAAACGATTTTGGTAAAGGACAGTTTGATGCAAGCACATAAAGATTCTTTACAAAACCGTAAAGAAGTTTTCCAAAAGCTACAAAAACAAAAGTTTAAAAAGAAATTGATTTTGCCAAGGAAAATCAGATGATAGAGTAAGGGGGCTTGTCATTTCGACAAAGTTTCCACGACTTTTGTTGTGGAAACGCCGAGAAATCTATTGATTCTTTGTCAGAATTACATTAAAAACAATTCATCTTTACTCAAATTGCAAATAGAGTATAGTATAGAGT
>WFZY01000207.1 GCA_015489265.1 Flavobacteriaceae bacterium
GTTGATTTAGATTTCTTATCGGGAACTTTTTATAGGAATACAAAAGCAGGATATGAAAAAAATGCAGTTTACCGGCTGACTTTAAAAGATTTTAATCAAGTTGTTTCTAATATGAAAGACCGGTTGGTTGTCAAAAACAAAAACAAAAATTCGTCAATACTGGTTTTAAAATTACGGGGGCAAAATAAAGATGAAATAGCCGATTATCTCAACACAACAACCAATTTGTTAAAAAAACAAATACTGGATGACAAAAATAAATTTGCCTTAAATACCATTAAATTTATTGACTCTACTTTAAAATATATTTCCAAAGATTTATCTGTAGCAGCACGTGATTTAAAAGATTTTATCAGTAACAAAACCATTTTAAATCTTGATGATCCGACCTCTAAACTTTTTGAAAAAGTTTCGGCATTTGATCAAACAAAAAGTACGGTTACTCTAAAAAAATTGTATTATGAACAACTGCTGGATTACCTCAATAATAAAAAAAATTATGAAAACCTTCCGGCACCGACAGTAGTCGGGATAGATGATCCGACTATTATTGATAAAGTAGGTCGTATTACACAATTAGCCGTCAAACGCAGAAATGAACTCACACACTTTCAACCGGATGCGCCGGTCATTAAACATATCGATTTAGAAATCGAATCCTTACGGCAATCACTATTACAAACTGTTCAGTCTGCCTTGCATACGCTCAATCAAGAGATGGACTTGATTAATAAGAAAATAAAGAAAATTGAAGCTCAAATCAATAAACTGCCCGAAGAAAAACAAATATTGCTGGGGTTAAAACGTAAATATGATTTAAAACAAGAAATATACAATACGCTCTTGCAAAAACGTAATGAAGCCGGCATCGTAAAAGCATCCAATGTTTCCGATTTAAAAATCATTGACAATGCCAAAGATGTCGGACAAGCACCGGTAGCACCCAACCGGCAAATCAATTACCTGATTGCTATAGCAGTGGGGTTATTTTTACCAGCATTGATTGTTATTATTTTGTTTTTCCTTGATAACAAAGTACATGATATTTCCGATGTTGAAAATCTTACGGATACCCCTATTATCGGACAAGTCTATCACTGGGATAAAAAGGGAAACTTACCGGTATTGAACTATCCGGATGATATTATATCCGAATCGTTCCGGTCCTTACGCTCGGCTTTGCGATTTATGTTTCCCGCTCATAAAAAATCGCATACTGTTTTGATTACTTCCAATATTTCAGGGGAAGGTAAAACCTTTGTGTCATCCAATTTGGCAATTGTACAAGCCATTAGTAACAAAAAAACCGTTGTTTTAGAATTTGATTTGCGTAAACCAAAGTTTAAAGAATATTTTAAAGAAGCACAAAGCGACCATTTGGGGTTATCCCATTATTTAAGCGGATTGGCAAATTTTGACGAAATTATTGTACCTACCGGTATTGAAAATTTAGATTTGATTTTAGCCGGCAAAGTACCACCAAATCCTTCCGAGCTGATTTTAAACGACTTAACAAGTGAGCTGTTTGAACAACTCTCGGCTAAATATGATCAGATTATTATCGATACACCACCTATGGGTTTGGTATCCGATGCCATGGAATTGCAAAAATATGCCGATATTGCTATTTTTATCGTTCGCGAAGATTATACTTTGAAATCTTTAGTTAAAGATATTGATGAACGACATAAGAAAAAACAAATGAAAAACCTCGGCATTATCTACAATGATTTTAAAGTTAATGCCTTTAAAAAATACGGTTACGGACATAAATACGGTTATGGATACGGTTATGGATACGGCGATTATTTTGACAAGAAAAAACAATCTTGGTGGCAAAAATTATGGCAGAAATTAACCAGACGTTAAATTCATATTTAAACAAACTTTTGTCATAAAATCCTAAAAATCCACTGTAAATTTTGTAAATTTGGAATTCTAATTTACACCCGATGTTTTATGCAGTGGCAATACAAACCAAAACCGGATTATGAAATTGTTAAACGGCTTCAAAATGAGCTGAATATCCCCGAAAAGAATGCCTATTTGTTGGCACAACGCGGAATTTCTAATTTTGAAGAAGCCCGTCGTTTTTTTAGACCCCAACTTACCGATTTGCATGATCCTTTTTTGATGAAAGACATGGATACTGCTATTGCCAGAATAGAAAAAGCCATAAAGAACAACGAAAAAATATTGATTTACGGCGATTACGATGTCGATGGTACGACTGCCGTTTCCATTGTCTATTCTTATTTAATCGATTTTTATGATAAAGTTGATACCTATATCCCCGACCGCTATAGTGAGGGTTATGGTATTTCGGTTCAAGGTATTGATTTTGCTGCAAATAACGGATTTTCTTTGGTTATTGCTTTAGATTGCGGAACCAAAGCCATTGATAAAGTCGGCTATGCGCAACAAAAAGGTATCGATTTTATCATTGGTGACCATCATACACCCGGTGAGGTTCTACCATCGTCAGTTGCTTTTTTAAATCCGAAACAACCGGCTTGTCCATATCCTTATAAAGAATTGAGTGGCGCCGGTATTGCGTTTAAACTGATTCAAGCTTTGCAACAAAAAATGCAACTGCCATTAGATGATATTATGCCGTTTCTTGATTTGGTTGCTGTCAGTATCGGTGCTGATATAGTTCCTATTACCGGTGAAAACCGCATTATGGCTTATTACGGACTTAAACAAATAGAAAAAAATCCGCGCCCGGGTTTACGGGCTTTATCCCGCACCAAACAAGATAAAACACTGGATATTAGTGATTTGGTGTTTACGCTGGCACCTCGTATCAATGCAGCCGGACGCATCAAACACGGTAAAGAAGCCGTAAAATTACTAGTCGAAAAAGACTTATCCATTGCCAACCGTTTTGCAGATGAAATAGAATTATACAACGAAGAACGTCGCGGTTACGACCAAAAAATAACCGTTGAAGCTTTACAACAAATAAAAGACCAAAAAGAAGAAAACCGGTTTTCTACTGTTGTTTTTCACCCCGAATGGCACAAAGGCGTTGTCGGAATTGTAGCGAGTCGTTTAATAGAAACTTATTACCGTCCTACCATTGTTTTTACACAATCTAATGGAGTTATATCGGGTTCTGTACGTTCCGTTTCGGGTTTTAATGTTTACGATGCTTTGCAAGCTTGCAGTGATCACATCATTCAATTTGGCGGTCATAAATATGCTGCGGGCTTAACCGTTGCGCCCGATCAGTTTGATAATTTTAAAGCCAAATTTGAAGAAGTCGTTAAAAATACCATTACAGAAGTATCTATGGTGCCCGAAATACGGATTGATACAGATTTGTCATTTAAAGATATCAACCGAAAATTTTTTAACATCTTAAAACAAATGGCACCGTTCGGACCGGGCAACATGCATCCGGTATTTGTTACCCGCGGGGTCAATGATACCGGCTACAGTAAAAAGGTAGGTAAAGACCAAAACCATTTAAAACTGTCGTTGCGCGAACTGAAATCGGGCTTAACCATGAGTGGTATTGCTTTTAATATGGCAGACAAGACCGGTTTGGTTAAATCGGGGGTCCCCTTGTCAATAGCTTATACGATAGAAGAAAATCATTGGAACAACAAAGTCAGTTTACAATTACGCATTAAAGATATAAAACCGGTTTACGAACAACAAGAATCATAGCACACGATTAAAAAAACTTATGGAATGGCATTTACCGAACAAGATTTTCTCATACAAGAAAAATGGTTTAATAAACCCAATAATTTAGTTATCAAATCGGTAGCGCCTTCCAATATAGCATTGGTAAAATATTGGGGGAAGCACGGCATACAATTACCGATGAATCCTTCTATTAGTTTTACATTAAATAAAAGTCAAACACAAACTACAGTATATTTAACGGCAGTCGATAAACTATCTGATAAAGTATCGTTCAAGTTTTATTTAGACCAAAAACACCAAGCTGATTTTGAACCGAAAATAGCCGGTTTTTTTAAAAAAATTCAAGATTTTGCCCCGTTTATTACCCATTTTGATTGGAAAATATACAGCAATAACACTTTTCCGCATTCCAGTGGTATCGCTTCTTCTGCAAGTGGTTTTGCTGCTTTATCCAAAATTATTATAGATTTGGAAAAGCAATTATATCCACCAAAAACGGCAACTTATTATGCGCATAAAACTTCATTTTTAGCACGTCTCGGTTCCGGAAGTGCCTCAAGAAGTACAGCACATCCGGTTATGATTTGGGGACATCATCCTGATATAAAACAAACATCCGATTTGTATGCAATCGTGCCGGATTTTGAAATACATCCTGTTTTTAAAACTTACAAAGACAGCATTGTATTAGTAGAAAAAGGACAAAAAAAAGTATCAAGCACGGTCGGTCATAACTTAATGAATACACATGCTTTTAAAAACATTAGAAAACAACATGCTTTTGAGCATGTTTTACAAATGACCGGATACCTAAAATCGGGCGATATTGAAAATTTCATCAAACTAACCGAAGCGGAAGCATTAGAACTGCATGCTTTAATGATGACCTCAAGTCCTAATTATCTCTTGATGCAACCCGGTACGATAAAAATTATTCACAAGATAAGAAACCTTAGAAAAGATACCGGATTGCCGGTATGTTTTACGCTCGATGCCGGTGCCAACGTACATGTTTTGTATCCGGATGAAATAACCCGACAACTGCAACAACTATTGTTTTCAAAAATTGAATTTGAAACGATTCATGACTACGTATGATAAAATTATCATCTTATCCAATCGAAATAAACAAATAGAAACAGTCTTTTACCCAAAAAATATTATCAAAAGCAATGATAATGTTTTTTATAACTATTTAATTTTTAAATATATAAACGACAGTAAATAATTACAAACGACAATTTTCGTAAGTAAACGTTTATGAACCGAATATATTTTACCTACCGTCATACATTTGCACTATCAAATCAATCGAAGCACGAGAGTTTGAATTTATGTATTAACCCTTAAAATTTAATTATTATGAGTACTTTAAGAAACAGTGTAAAATTAATCGGAAATGTAGGACAAGTTCCTGAAATCAAAACTTTGGAAAACGGTCGTAAAGTTGCCAATTTTTCAATAGCAACCAACGAAACGTATACCAATAAAGACGGTGAGCGCATCACACAAACTTATTGGCACAATTTAGTAGCTTGGGGCAAAACCGCCGATATCATCGAAAACTATGTCGATAAAGGTAAAGAAGTCGCCATTGAAGGCAAACTAACCAATCGCAGTTACGAAACTAAAGATGGTCAAAGACGTTATATAACCGAAATATTGGTCAATGAAATTTTGTTATTAGGAAGTAAAAATTAGCCGAAAACAGCAACCTTTATTCATAAAAAACAGCACGACAAAATCGTGCTGTTTTTTTATGAATAAATTTAAAGCGTTATATTGCTTAAATGCTATCTACTTCACTGATTTTAGCCAAAATGTCAGCATAAGGCAAAATCAAATATTCTTTGCCGTCCAATTCCACTTTATTACCGGCAAATTTTTTATACATAACGACATCGCCGGGATTTACGGCAGCATCTTCAATATTGCCTAATGCCAAAACGCGTCCCAAAGACGGTTTTTCTTTGGCACTGTCAGGGATAATAATGCCCGAAGGTGTTTTTTCTTCGGTAAATTCATCAGTTAATTCCAATAATACATTTTCGTTTAATGGTTGTAATTCTCTCATATTTTTCAGTTTTTAGTTATTTATTCAGTCGGTATATTTAATATTCTACTTAGTTTAGGTGTGTCAAAGCCAACAATAATTTGACCGTTAATTTCGGTTTGCGGTACACCGCGTTGTCCACTTTTACGAACCATTTCAGCCGCAGCTTGTTGATTGACCGCTACATTTATATCGGTAAATTTAATACCGTGTTTGGTCAAATATTGTTTCAATTTATTACAATACGGACAACTTGGTGTCGAATAAACAATTACACGTTTTTGAGTTTGTCCGTTATTTGCATTTGCATAAGCGGCTTTTTTTTCATGAATAATCTGATCAAAATAATTGGAGGTTTGACAGCCCTTGATAATATTTTCTACTTTTCCGTTGCTTACCACAACCAACGAGGGTACTGCCGTAACTCCGTAATGTTGATGCACATCCTTGACCTCATTGACATCAACCGTAAAAACTTTGCCGTCTTTAACTTTCTTTAAAGCATCATATGCACAATCAGAATTAGGTGTCCCTTTTTTATAAATTAAAATAAATTTTTTGGTATCCTTGTCTTTTACTATATCTTGATAATCTTTAACGTCTATAAAATTCATAATGCAATAGTCATTTTCAACGACAAATTTA
>WFZY01000208.1 GCA_015489265.1 Flavobacteriaceae bacterium
ATAAATATCGGGGCGTTCATCAGGGTCGTTACCATAGAGCGTAACGCTGTCAAAGGCGGTGGATAAGCGTTTGGCAGGCATACCCAAACTGACATAATGAAACCGCCGGTTGGTACGTTCGGGTGTGCCTTCGCCGGCAAACATTCGTGTTGGGTCTTCGCCCGTGCGTTTAAACGGATAAATACCGGCAGCATACGGATATTCACCCGGTACGTTTTCTTTGAGTTGCCATTTGAGTAAATCGCCCCAAGCTTCGTATTTGGGTAGGGAAACTTTAGGTATTTTTAAGTGCGATAAAGTTTCGGTATGCGTTTCAATTTTGATTTCTTTATCACGTACTTTAAACGTATAAATCTCATCTTTATATTTTTGAACTTTGGCGGGCCAATCCAAGATTTTTTGCCAATTTTCAGGGTGTAAATTCATTTTAATACGGTCAAACTCTTTCAGCAATAACGCAATAGTTTGGCGTTTCTCATCATTTTGACAGATTTTGAGAATTTTGTCATCAATACCGTATTTGTTGAGTTCAGGTGTGGTCGATAGCGCTTCAATGGTTTTATAAATACTGTATAATTGTTGTGCAATGCCGGCTTGTTTATCTGCCCAATCATGATATTTGCGATTGGTTTCCACTATTTCTGACAAATAGCGCACGCGTTGGGGCGGAATGATAAATTGTTTGTCGAAATTTTCGTCTTTGGCTTCAAATGACGACTGAAATCCCGCACCGGTTTTATCATTGATTAAATCAATCAAAGCTTTATACAACTTATTGACACCCGGATCGTTAAATTGCGAAGCAATGGTGCCGTATGCCGGCATCTCATCGGTATCTTTATCCCAAAGATTGTGATTGCGTTGGTATTGTTTTTTGACATCGCGTAAGGCATCAAGGGCGCCGCGTTTGTCAAATTTGTTTAAGGCAATGATGTCGGCATAATCAAGCATGTCTATTTTTTCGAGCTGTGTGGCGGCACCGTATTCGGGAGTCATCACATACATATTGACATCGGCAAAATCTACAATTTGCGTATCCGATTGTCCAATACCGGAAGTTTCTAATATGATTAAATCAAAATCGGAATTTTTGACGATATCCAAAGCATCTTGCACCGATGGCGACAATGATACATTGCTGGCGCGCGTTGCCATAGAACGCATATACACACGCGGATTGTTGATGGCGTTCATGCGAATGCGGTCGCCCAATAAAGCCCCGCCGGTGCGTTTTTTGGTCGGGTCCACCGAAATAATGGCAAGTTTTTTATCGGGAAATTCGTTGAGAAAACGGCGTACCAATTCATCTACCAACGATGATTTACCGGCGCCGCCTGTTCCTGTTATTCCTAAAATGGGAATTTTATTTTCTTGGGCACTTTTTCTGATTTGTTCTAGTAAATTTTGATGTAAATCAGGGAAATTTTCGGCTGCCGAGATGGTTTCGGCTATTTTTTTATCGTTTTTTTCTTTCAGGTCATCGGTTTTGGTCACACTAATATTTTTACCTGTCGGAAAATCGGAATTTTGTACCAAATGGTTAATCATGCCTTGCAAACCCATTTGTCTTCCATCGTCAGGCGAATAGATTTTAGTGATACCGTAAGCTTCCAATTCTGCGATTTCTTCAGGTAAAATAGTGCCACCGCCACCGGCAAAAATTTTGATGTGCCCGGCATTGCGTTCGTGGAGCAAATCATACATGTATTTAAGATATTCGGTATGGCCACCTTGGTAGGAAGTGATTGCGATACCATTGGCATCTTCTTGAATGGCGGTATTGACAATTTCATCAACACTACGGTTGTGTCCCAAGTGAATGACTTCGGCACCGGTACGTTGGATAATCCGGCGCATAATATTGATAGCCGCATCGTGTCCGTCAAATAACGAAGCAGCCGTTACGATTCGTACTTTATTTTTAGGTTGATAAGGGGTATTATCTATTTGCATTGATTCTAATTTTGTGGTTGGCTAATTTACGAAAAAGACTGATAAATTAAAAGTTGAAAGTTCATAAAGGTATAATAAAGTTGAAATTACGCTTCGATATATCCCGATTTCATCAGAACAAATGACGATTCGAATTCCTCATTTCCTCAAATTCTCAGCAGTAATATGTTTTGAATCAATAAGTCATCATCAATGAGTTAAGTATTCTACAAAGCACAAATAAATCCTCATTTCCTCAAATTCTCAGCAGAAACAATGTCGCAAGTAGTTATAAACATAAAAGCTCATAATAAGCTTTGAAGTACAATAAATCATCAATTCCTCAAAATAAAAGCAGTGATACTATTTGAAGCAATAAATATTCATTAAAAAGTATGGTAAACTTTGAAGTAGATAAAATCCACAACTTATCAAGTTCTCAACGGCATTCTCGCTTTTGGTACGATATTGTAACCGGAAAACTGCCCATCTAAATATTTGAGATAGCCGACTATGGCAATCATTGCGGCATTGTCGGTAGTATATTCAAATTTCGGAATATAGACTTTCCAACCCAAATCTTTTTGTGCTTGCTGTAGGGCGGTTCTGATACCGGAATTGGCTGATACCCCGCCGGCTATAGCTATACGATTAATGCCGGTTTGTGTAACGGCAAGTTTGAGTTTGTCCATCAATATTTGAACAATGGTATATTGAATGGAAGCAGATAAATCGGCTAAATTTTCTTTAATAAAATCCGGATTTTCTTTGGTTTGTTTTTGTAAAAAATATAAAATTGCGGTTTTGAGTCCGCTAAAACTGAAATTCAGTCCACTGACTTTAGGTTTGGTAAATTTAAACGCTTTCGGATTGCCGTTTTGTGCATACTTATCGATTAATGGACCACCCGGATAGGGCAGTCCCATAATTTTGGCAGATTTATCAAAAGCTTCGCCTACGGCATCATCTAAAGTTTCGCCCAAAACTTTAAAATCAAAATGATTATTAACTTGTACTATTTGGGTGTGTCCACCGCTGATAGTCAAGGCCAAAAACGGAAATTCGGGCAGATGCATCTCATTATCTTCAATAAAATGGGCTAAAATATGTGCTTTCATATGATGCACCCCTATAAGCGGAATATCTAATGCCAAGCTCATCGATTTGGCAAAAGATGCCCCGACCAGTAGTGAGCCCAAAAGTCCGGGTCCTTCTGTAAATGCAATAGCAGACAAATCTGATTTTTTAATTTCGGCGGCTTTTAAAGCAGCATCGACTACCGGTACAATATTCTGTTGATGCGCTCGTGATGCCAACTCGGGAACCACGCCGCCATATTGTTCGTGAACCGCTTGATTGGCAACTTTATTACTGATGATTTTGCCGTCTTTTAACACAGCGGCTGCCGTATCATCACAGGACGATTCTATTCCTAAAATATAAATGGATTTATTATTTTTGTTTTTTGAATTTTTAGGCATAAAAATTGCTATTTTTATAGGCAAAATTAGCATTATCTTATCGATATTAAAAGACTTGTAAAAATATTATCCCGTATATTGATTATCTTTTTGATAATCAGCTTGTTATTGTCGTTGTTTTTGGCACTGCCATCGGTGCAAACGGCTATCGCTAAACGTTTTACCGATAAAATAAATGCCGATACAGGGGTTAATTTGAAGATTGATAAGTTACAAATTACCTTGTCAGGGGCAATAATTCTTAAAAATTTTATAGCTCTTGATGAACACCAAGATACTATTTTTTATGGGAAACGTTTACGAACTTATATCAGAAATCCTTGGTCCATCAACAAAGAAAATCGTATAAAATTCGGGCGCACCAATATTGATGGACTAAATGGTAAGATTATTATTTATAAAGGACAAAAACAATCCAATTTAGATATTTTTATTGATAAACTTGGTGGTACATCTACTAAAAAAGATACTATTACTAAAGCTTTCGGGTTATACATTCAAAAATTACAATTAACCAATTCGTCTTTCAAATATTTCGACTATAATTCAAAGAATTATACGATTTTAAATTTTAGTCATTTGCAAGCCAATCTGTCTGATTTTGAGCAAATTGCAGATCGGATAGCTTTTAATTTGGAACATATGCAAATGCATGATTATCGGGGCTTACAAATTGATCGCTTACAAACTCGGTTCCAATATGATAATCAGAGTATAGATTTAAAAAACTTGATTTTGAAAACCCCTGCTTCCGATGTGGAACTGTCTTTGCAATTTATATCGCCTGACAAAGGATATACCGATTTTAATAACCGTATTAGGGTTAAAGCCGGTATTAATAAGGCGATTATATCTTGCCGTGATTTGAATAAATTCAGTCCGGTTTTTAATCCCGATAGGATTATAACCTTGAAAACGGATGTATCCGGAACTTTAAATCATTTACAATTACATCAATTAGCAGTCAAGACTGATCATCATATCCGGTTAAAAGGACGGTTGGATTTGGTTAACCTGTTCAATGATAAAGATTTTATGGTCAATAGCCGGATAAAACAATTGAGCTTTTCATTCAACCGGTTAAATGCTTTTATACCGGACATTTTAGATCAAAAATTACGCAATTCTTTACAAGTTTTAGGGGATATAGATATGACCGGAAAATTGTCTTACGGTACCCAAAATTTAAATTCGGATGTAGAAGTTTTAACTGATCTCGGTGATTTGTCTATTAAGTTGAAAATGAATCATTTGAATGATATTTCTAAAACATCTTATCAAGGTCATATCGTCACCGATAATTTTAAAATTAAATCATTTCTAAAAGAAGATATCGATAATTTGTCAAGTAATTTTAAGGTAAAAGGACAAGGGCTGACTCTTAAATCTATGAACGCCAATTTTGTAGGCAATGTTAATGCTGTAAAATACCATGATTATACCTATCATAATATTTTGGTAAACGGTGATTTTCAGCGCAAATTATTCAGTGGTCAAATAGATATTGCCGATGATAATTTGGAAATGGATTTTGACGGTTTACTTGATTTTTCTATACCCAAACGCAAACTGGATTTTCATACGGAAGTCTGTTTTGCTAACTTGTATAATTTGAATTTTTCAAAAGACGAATTCAGTCGGTTTGAAGGTGAAATAAACGTAAAAGCAGAAGGGACCGATATAGAAGATGTTGTAGGAAAAATAGAAGGGCAACATCTTAAAATAGTCAATCAGTATGATACTTATTTATTTGATAATTTTAGCTTGTCATCTCAATTTAACGACAAACAAGAAAGGCAAATTCTTTTTCATTCAACCGATATTATTGATGGCTATATCCGGGGCAAATTCAAGTTTAAGTCCGTACCGCTATTAATACAAAATGCTCTGGGAAGTGTCTTTGCCAATTATAAATTAAAACCTGTTGATAATCAACAGTATATGTATTACAAATTGCAGGTTCGCAATAAAATTGTCAGTTTGTTAAGTCCTGGCTTAAAAATTGCTAAAAACACGGTGATAAAAGGTAAAATCAATTCAAATGACAATTTATTGAAACTTAAATTGTTATCCAATAAAATTTCCTATTTTGATAAAGATTTTAAAACTTTGAAATTATCTATTGACAATAAAAACCCTTTGTACAACATCTTTTTAAAAGTGGATACCATCAATGCCGGATTTTACAAGTTTAAAAATTTGCGTTTGTTAAACACCACGATTAACGATACGTTATATTTAAAGACCAAATTTGATGGCGGTAGTCAGTTTGATGACCACTATGATGTTGCTTTTTACTACACAATGGACCAACTGCAAAATTTTATTTTCGGTTTACAAAAATCGGTTTTGCAATTTAAAAATACGCCTTGGCAGATTCATCCTGCTGTCAATTTAAACAGGATTGTTTATAAACCGGCTGCGGACTCTTTAAAAGTGGATGATGTCGGAATTTTTCATAAACAAGAAAAAATAGGCATCACAGGTATCAAATATAAAGATTCTTTAGATTTTAGGGTAAATTTGGACAGTATTAACCTGACACATATCACACCCGAACTTAAAGATTTTGATTTTGACGGACTAATTAACGGAAAAATTCATATTGCCAAATACAAAAAAGAAATTTTACCGTCAGCTTTCTTGACTATTAAACAATTCAAATTGAATAAACAACTTTTAGGTGATTTGAATTTGAAAATCAGTGCCTTACCCGGTAATCATGTTTTTGTGGATTTGAGCGTTATCAAAGAACAATTACAAGCATTAAAATTGATTGGCTATCTCGATTTGAAAAAGAAAATACCCGAACTCAATGCGACTTTGTTGTTTAATAAATTTCCGGTTAAACCTTTGCAAAATCTATTTAAAGAAACATTTACAAATATCCATGGAAAATTATCCGGAAAGGTTCAATTAACCGGAAAACTCGACAATTTATCTTATGACGGTAAATTATATTTAGATGCATTCGGATTAAAAATATTGGCATTAAATACTGATTATCAATTTGATAACCATTCCGTAGTTTATTTGCATGACCAGACTTTCGAATTGAAAAAGGCAAAATTCTTTGACACGAAATTTAAAACCAATGGCGATATTTCCGGTGTGATTAAGCATCATAATTTTGATCATTGGTATCTCGATTTGCATATCAATACCGACAATTTGCTCGTTTTGGATACACCGCCTGATCCTTTGGAAATGTTTTACGGAACAGTCTTTACAGGTGGTAAAGCCCGTATTTACGGTTATGTCGATCGTTTAAAAATCGATGCGGAAATGCAGACTAAGCCCAAAACGAATTTTGTCATTACCCTGTCGGATGTGGAAACTATCGGTGATAATGATTTTGTCAGAATTATTTCAAAAAAGGACTATAACAAAGAAAAACAAAATAAAAAGAAACGGCATAAGATTTATGAAGGACTCGAAATGAATTTTGACTTGGATATCACGCCCGATGCACAAGTTGAGATTTTGCTCGATCAAGAATTTGGTAGTACATTGGTTGCCAAAGGTACAGGATTGGTTTTGATGAATGTCAATACCAACGGACAATTTAATATTTTTGGTGATTTTGCTGTTGAAGAAGGGATTTATAATTTCAAATATGCCGGCGTGATTGATAAAAAATTCGTGGTTGAGCCCGGTAGCTACATCAGTTGGGAAGGAGACCCTTACAACGCAACATTAGATATCAAAGCCATGTATGAAACATTTGCCGACCCTACGGTTTTATTGGCAGACCAAGGGCTTACCGCTAAAAAAATGCCGGTGGAAGCCATTATTTACCTTAAAGACCGCTTGATGAAACCGACCATTACGTTTGATTTAAAATTACCCAAAGCCAATGCTGTATTGCGTTCACAAGTGGATTATATTTTAAGTGACCCGGATAAAAAAACGCTACAAGTTCTGTCTTTGTTATCTTTTGGCGATTTTATCAATGAAAATGATTATAATCTATCAAAAAGAGCAGGGGAAGGGGTCGTTAAAACCTTTACCGAAAAGGGTTTGAATATTTTAAACGGCTTAATGGCACAGGATGATAAATTTCAAGTAAATCTTAACTACACCCGTGGCGATGAAAATATTGAGAAAAACATTGTGACCGATCCGCAAGTCGGACTGAGTTTGGTTACCCAAATCAATAAAAAAGTTTACATTAACGGTAAAGTGGCAATTCCGGTGGGACGTTATACCAAATCGTCTATAGTCGGTGATGTGGAATTGGAAGTTTATTTAGACGAAAAAGGGAATTTGGTTTTCCGTGTATTCAACAAACAGACCGAATTGGAATACATTGGACAACAAGAAGGTTACACACAAGGGATTGGTATTTCTTACCAAGTAGATTTTGATACTTTCTCAGATATTTTGAAGAAATTTGGTATTTCTGTAAAAACTGAACAATAAAATTTTTATTTCTATAATTATTTGCTTTTTTTTAAAAATTTATTATGCACGCATAATAAATTTTTGTATCTTTGAAACGAAAATGAACAAGATATATGATTAAAGAGAAAACAACTGATCAAATCATTAGAGAATTGTGGATGGCTATTACCAAATTATATAATGAAGAAGCTGCTAAATACGGTGGCACTATGGCAATTGGCTATGTGTTATTGAAAATAGATCCGCAAGTAGGAACCCCGTCAACGGCATTGGCGCCAATGCTCGGGATGGAAACCACCAGTTTGTCGCGTACGCTCAAAAAAATGGAAGAAAAAGGATTGATTTTTAGAGAAAAAAATCCGTATGACGGTCGCAGTGTGTTGATAAAATTAACAAATTACGGTTGCGACATGCGTGATAAATCCAAAGAAACCGTGTTGAAGTTTAATGAAGTTATCAAAGAAAAAATCGGTGAAAAAGAATTGGAAATATTTAGAAATGTATCGCAAAAAATGTTGAAAATTGTCAATGACCGTGATATATTTTAATGTTTAGTGGAAAGTAAAAAAGTGGAAAGTGACAAAGCGATAAAGTGCGAAGTGCGACAAGAAAATCGCACTTGGTACTTTACACTTGGCATTTTTAACTAAAATAATCAAATAATCAGTAAATCAAATAAATAAAAAAATGAAAAGACGTATAGAAAAAGCAGCAGTAATCGGTTCGGGAATCATGGGTTCGGGCATCGCTGCACATCTGGCAAATGCGGGTGTGCAAGTCTTATTGCTCGATATTGTGCCACGAGAATTAACCGAACAAGAAAAAGCCAAGGGCTTAACCTTAGAAAGCCCGGCTGTGCGCAATCGTATTGCAACCGAAAATTTGAAAAAAGCCGTTAAATCCAAGCCGGCGTTATTTTACGATAAATCTTTTGCCGAACGGATTACGGTGGGCAATACCGAAGATGATATGCCTAAAATTGCCGATGTCGATTGGATTATCGAAGTGGTGCCGGAACGTTTAGACATTAAAAAAGCGGTATTTGACCAAATTGAAAAACATCGCAAGCCCGGAACCATTGTATCATCTAACACATCCGGAATTCCCATTTCATTGATGGCAAAAGAACGTTCCGATGATTTCAAAAAGCATTTTCTCGGCACGCACTTCTTCAATCCGGTGCGTTACTTGCGTCTTTTGGAAATCATTCCAACCAAAGATACCGACCCCGAATTGGTCCAATTCTTTTTAGAATACGGCGATAAATTTTTGGGAAAAACTACCGTGCTTGCCAAAGATACACCGGCATTTATCGGTAACCGTATCGGTGTTTACGGCATTATGGACATTTTTCATTTGGTTGAAAACGGCGATTATACCGTAGAAGAAATTGATAAATTGACCGGTCCTGTTATCGGCAGACCGAAATCTGCCACTTTTAGAACAGCCGATTTGGTCGGATTAGATACCTTGGCACACGTAGCAACCGGTTTGTATGAAGGCGTGCCGAACGATGAAGCCCACGACTTGTTTAAGTTACCGGATTATGTTCAAAAAATGTTGAAAAACAACATGTTAGGTGATAAAACAGGGCAAGGTTTTTATAAAAAAGTTAAGAAAGACGGTAAAAAAGAAATTTTAGCTTTGGATTTAAAAACCTTGGAATATCGCCCCAAACAAAAGGTCAAATTTGATACTTTGGCAATGACACAAACCATTGACAAAGTCAAAGACCGTTACAAAGTTTTGGTTAAAGGCAAAGACAAAGCCGGTGATTTTTATCGTAAAACTTTCAGTGGTTTATTTTCTTATGCAGCCCATCGTATTCCCGAGATAGCGGATCATTTATACCAAATTGACGATGCTATGCGTGCCGGTTTCGGTTGGGAATACGGACCGTTTCAAATTTGGGATGCCATAGGCGTTGCCAAAGCTGTTGAGATGATGACCAAAGAAGGCAAAGATATTCCCGACTGGGTAACCCAAATGCTTGCCAATGGTATTGAAAGTTTCTATACCGTTAAAGACGGTGCAACCTATTATTATGATATTCAAAAACAAGCTTACCAAAAAGTCCCGGGTCAAGATGATTATATTTATCTAGACAATCTACGACCGACCCATACGCTATGGTCTAATGACGATGCTTCTATCATCGATTTAGGCGACGGTATTATCGATATTGAGTTCCATTCCAAAATGAATACTTTGGGCGTAGGCGTAATTGAAGCCATTAACCGCGCTATCAATATGGCGGAAGAAAAATATGACGGTTTGGTCATCGGTAATCAAGGACCGCAATTCTCAGTTGGCGCCAATTTGGCATTGGTTTTAATGTTGGCAGTCGAACAAGAATGGGACGAACTATATATGGCAGTCAAAACATTCCAAGAAACTGCTATGCGCGTTCGCTATTCCGGCATTCCGGTTATTGTGGCACCGCATGGTATGACTTTCGGTGGTGGTTGTGAAATCACCTTGCACGCCGATAAAGTGGTAGCGGCAGCCGAAACATATATCGGTTTGGTAGAAGTTGGTGTCGGATTGATTCCAGCAGGTGGCGGGACCAAAGAATTGGTGTTGCGCACTTCTGACAGCTTGGTCAAAGGCGATGTTGACATCAACCGCTATACCGAAGCTTTTATGACCATTGCTACCGCAAAAGTGGCAACCAGCGCTTATGAAGCTTTTAATTTAGGATTCTTGAAAAAAGGTCGTGATGTGGTCGTGCTAAATAAAGACCGGCAAATTGCTACGGCAAAACGACATGCTTTACAAATGGCACAAGATGGTTATGTGAAGCCCATCAAGCGAAACGATATCAAAGTTTTGGGACAAGAAGTGCTGGGCACATTCATGGTAGGTGCCGATAGTATGAGAGCCGGAAATTATATTTCGGAATATGATCAAAAAATTGCTGACAAACTAGCGTATGTTATAGCCGGTGGCGATTTATCGGGTCCCGGAAAAGTCAGTGAAGACTATTTGATTGAACTCGAAAGAGAAGCATTTTTAAGTTTGCTCGGCGAACGTAAAACCTTGGAACGTATCGAACATATGTTAAAAACAGGAAAACCGCTTAGAAACTAGTTGAAAGTAAAAAGTGGAAAGCGGTAAAGTGCAAAGTGCGGATTAGTATGAATAGAGAAAACGCACTTGGCACTTTCTACTAGGCACTTAATACTCAAATAACCAATTCACCAAATAACCAAATAATCAAAAAAAATGAAAGAAGTATATATAGTAAAAGGATATAGATCAGCCGTCGGGAAAGCCAAGAAAGGCAGTTTTAAAAATTACCGTCCCGATGATTTGTCAGCTGATGTCATCAAGCATATTATCAAAGAAATAGAGCAGGAGAGTGGCGGCAAATTCAATCCCGAAATGATTGATGATGTCATTGTGGGTAATGCTATGCCAGAAGCCCAACAAGGACTCAATATGGGTCGTATGATTAGTTTAATGGGACTGGATACCATTAAAGTTCCCGGACAGATTATGAACCGTTTTTGTGCCAGTGGTTTGGAAACTATTGCCACGGCTGTTGCAAAAATTCAAGCCGGACACGCTGATATTGTTATTGCCGGTGGTGCCGAGAGTATGTCTATGGTGCCTATGGGCGGTTTTAAACCGTCATTGGCTTACAGCGTCGTCAAAAACGGTCATCCCGATTGGTATTGGGGTATGGGGTTAACGGCGGAAGAAGTGGCAAAAGAATACAATATCAGCCGTGAAGAACAAGACCGGTTTGCCTATGAATCACATATGCGGGCAGTTAAAGCCATCAAAGAAGGCAAATTTAAAAACCAAATCGTGCCGGTAGAAGTAGAAGAGATTTATTTTGATGCCAAATCCGGCAAGAAAAAAAGCAAAACTTTTGTCATGGATACCGATGAAGGGCCCCGACCGGATACCACTTTGGAAAAATTAGCCAAATTACGTCCTGTTTTTGCACAAGGCGGTACGGTTACAGCCGGTAATTCATCACAAACTTCCGATGGGGCTGCCTTTGTGATGGTGATGTCCAAAGAAAAAATGAATGAACTCGGCTTAAAACCTTATGCCCGTTTGGTTGATTATACAGTTGTAGGTGTGCCACCGCGAATTATGGGTATCGGACCGCTTTATGCCATTCCGAAAGTTTTGAAAAAAGCCGGTATGACCAAAGAAGATATCGATTTGATTGAACTAAATGAAGCTTTTGCTTCGCAATCGGTTGCAGTGATTAAAAATTTGGAATTAGACCCTAATAAAGTCAATATCAATGGTGGTGCCATTGCATTGGGACATCCGCTGGGTATGACCGGCGCTAAATTGACTGTTCAAATTTTAGATGAATTGAAACAAACCGGTGGACGATATGGTATGGTAACTATGTGCGTTGGTGCCGGACAAGGTGCTGCCGGAATTTTTGAATTATTGGATTAAGATAGTGTTTTGAAAAAAGACCTGATAGGTTTCTAAAAAACCTGTTAGGTCTGTAAAAGAATTAAGATATAAATTTAACAAGATTTCTCACTGCGTTCGAAATGACATAGGATATATTCTAAATGAGAATCATCTGTCATTTCGACAGAGTTCCGACCTGAAGTCGGGACGACGAGAAATCTATTTATAGAAAACTAAAAATACTCTGTGAGACATTGTGCTTAAATATAAAATTTAACTAGTTATAGGTAAAATGAAAAGGAAGAGCAAGTGGTTGTTTCAATAATTTAAAAGACCTAGCAGGTTGTGAGAAACCTACTAGGTCATGAAAGATAAAGACCTGATAGGTTTCTAAAAAACCTGTTAGG
>WFZY01000209.1 GCA_015489265.1 Flavobacteriaceae bacterium
GCCGTTGATGCAATTATTCCATTAGACACTTGCGGAAAAACATGGTTTAAAAATTTATAATATACCAATTGGACATCCTCATTTAATTGGATAAATATATTTGAAACATCTGCTTGTTCGGGAATTTGATTTACCAAAATCAATGAATGTTTGATTTCAGATGGTAATTTTTCCCCGACAAAAAAATACAATCCGTTTTCAACCGGACTAAACAAAGAAGCAATACCATAAGTATCCCGAAGGGATAACGTGTTTGGTTCCAAATGATATTGATAACCTTCCGATGATAAAAAATCAAAAAGAGATTGGGGGTTAATCTTTTTCATATCTATGAAATCAATTTTATGATTCTTTGAATACTATTTTCATTTAATGTTGCATACATCGGTAAACAAATTACCTGTTCTGCCAAACGATGCGCTACCGGTAAATTTTCTTTGGTAGCTGTCGGTAAATTTTGATACATCGGGAACTCGCTGACCAACGGATAAAAATACCGGCGTCCGTAAATATCATTTACTTTTAACTTTTCATAGAGTTCATCACGCGTTAAAGGATATTCCGGTTCTACAAAAATAGGAAAATAAGAATAATTATGTCGCACATTGGGCATATCGTCTAAAAAGCGAATACCTTTGATACCGGATAAAGCTTTTCTATACCAATCCGCTACTTTTTGACGTTTGGCAATATCGCTGTCGATATGTTCCAATTGTAATAAGCCAAATGCGGCAATCAGCTCGTTCATTTTACCGTTTATTCCCAAGGTAACTACTGATGTTTCGTTTTCAAATCCGAAATTTTTCAAGTAATCAATTTGCTTTTTGGTTGCCAAATCATGGCTGATAATGGCGCCACCTTCTACCGTATTAAAAGTTTTGGTGGCATGAAAACTCAAAATGGACAAATCGCCGTAATTCAAAATGCTTTTACCTTTTTGTTGCACGCCAAAGGCGTGGGCGGCATCATAAATTATTTTCAGATTGTATTTTTTTGCCAGCTGTTCAAAACCTGCTACATCAACGGGATTGCCATACACGTGCACCGGCATAATGGCAGTAGTTTTATCGGTAATATGTTTTTCCACAGCCGCCGGACTTAAATTACCGTAAACCGGATCGACATCGGCAAAAACCGGTGTATTATTATTCCAAAGCAAACTATGTGAAGTGGCTACAAATGTATAGGGCGTGGTAATGACTTCGCCTTGAATATCCAAAGCTTTTAATGCCACCATCAAAGCGATAGTGCCGTTGCTGAATAAAGACACATAAGGCACACCGAGATAGTCGGCTAATTTTTTTTCAAATTCTTGATGAAACGGCCCATTATTAGTCAACCATTTGTTGTCCCAAATCTGTTGCAACAATTTTTGATATTGCTGCAAATCGGGTAAAGTGGGTTGGGTGACTAATATTTTATCTTGATGTTTATTCATTTTTTCAAATATGGCTTTATAATGCCGGTCAACTCTTTAAAAGGGGCTAACCGCAATAAATACGATAAACAAAGATACAATAAAATTGAAATGCTGCCACCTACAAGCAATCGCCAAAAATCATTTAAGTTTTTAAAAAAATAATGGTCTGTCAAACCGGTAATTATTCCTGATATTAAAGCTAATAATAAAATAATAATGATGTCTTTTAATTGTTGCCAAGCCGTGTATTGAATCAGTCTGCCCGAGTAATGGGTATTGATAAAAAAACTGATTATCGATGTAGCGACACTCGACCACAATAAGCCGTATATACCGTAGCGGATACCTATAAATATGGCAGCGATAACAATGGCTTTTTTGACCAATTCGAGTTGCAGAAACAGTCCGCTTTTACCTTTGACTTTTAAAATATTCAGATTAAAGGCATGCACCGGATATAAAATGCCGGTAATGATGATAATTTGAAAATATGGTACAGCCGGTAACCATTTGTTTGTCAATAAAAACCGGAACAAAGGTACAGCTAATACCCCGGCAGTGATTAAAACCGGTGCCAACACATAGATATTCATCTGTAATATTTTGCGATAAACTTGTCTTAAACGGACATTGTCATCTTGTATTTGGGCAAACAACGGATAAGTTACTTTGCTTAAAATAGCCGAAAGCGTACGCACCGGATACATATTCAAATTTTTGGCGCGGTCGTAATAGCCGACTTGTGCCGTTTGAAAATATTTACCAATGACAATCCGGTAAATATTGGTAAAAACCGTGTCTAAAATTCCTGATATGGTCAATTTATAACCAAAATTGAAGTGGGTTTTAAATTTTTCCCAATGAAATACCAGTGCCGGTATCCAACCGCTTTTGAGCCATAAAAATAACGCATTAAAAAAAGCTTTGGCAAGATTAAAGCCAATTAAACTCCATACACCAAATCCGTAATATGCCATAGCAATACCGATGGCACCGGCGATAAAAATAGCCGGAATAGCTACGCCGGCTTGGGTTTTAAAGTCCATTTGTTTGGTTAGGCGCGTTTGTTGTATCAGTGCAAAAGCATTGATGATAATCACCAAACTCAACCACCGGATTAAATCAATTAATACGGGTTGGTGGTAAAAACGAGCTATGGCCGGCGCACTAATCCAAATAAGTGCGTAAATAAATATGCTTGCAATTAGGTTGAAGAAAAAAACCGTACTGTAATCGGCATTGTCCAAATTTTTAGAACGAATCAAGGATGAGCCCATACCGGCATTGAGTAGGGCATTTCCGATCCCTACAAAAACGGTAATCATGGCTATCAAGCCGAATTGTTGGGGCGTAAGCAATCGAGCCAATACAATATTGATGACAAAACCGATGCCTTGCACCCCGAATTGTTGTACAAAAGTCCAAAAAACGCCTGAAAGTGCTTGTTTTTTTAGCGACATAAAGAATTAACCGATCAGATTTTGAATATAAGTATAGTAAGTACTCTTCTGTCCTTCAACCTGTTTTATCAAGTCATCAGTCGTTATCCAATGATACCGCCAAGCAATTTCTTCCAAACAGGCGATTTTCAGTCCGGTACGTTTTTCTATGACTTTAACAAATTCGGTTGCATCGGCAAGGGCTTCGTGGGTACCGGTATCGAGCCATGCAAAACCGCGACTGAGCTTGATTAAACGCAAATTTTCTTGTTCCAAATAAGCTTGATTGACACTGGTAATTTCCAATTCACCACGCCAAGACGGTTCCACATTTTTGGCTATTTCAACCACGCTGTTAGGATAAAAATACAAACCCACTACGGCATAATTGGATTTGGGGTCTTTGGGTTTTTCTTCTATACTCAACACTTGACCATTGGCATCAAACTCGGCAACCCCATAACGTTGCGGATCGTTGACATAAGTGCCAAAAATCACTGCTTTACGGTCATTTTCAACCGTTTGTATAGCTTCTGTTAAAAGTTTTTGTAAGCCCGCGCCGTAAAAAATATTATCACCAAGGATCAAAGCTACATCATCACCACCGATAAAACCTTCGCCTATGATAAACGCTTGTGCCAAACCATCGGGACTGGGTTGTTCGGCATAAGATAAATTGATGCCGAATTGCGAGCCATCACCTAATAATTTTTTAAATGCGGGTAAGTCTTGTGGCGTAGATATAATCAGTATTTCCCGAATGCCCGCTAGCATCAATACCGATAGCGGATAGTATATCATCGGTTTATCGTAAACCGGTAAAAGTTGCTTTGATATACTAATCGTCAATGGATGTAAACGGGTGCCGGCACCGCCGGCTAATATGATGCCTTTCATTTGTGA
>WFZY01000210.1 GCA_015489265.1 Flavobacteriaceae bacterium
GACAATTTCAGCAATTTGAGTTTTTATGCTTGCAAGCATTAACCGTAGCCGGTGCCGCTTATGGAAAACCTTTTTTAGCCAATGGTGCCAATTTGATTTTTAGAAAACAAAGTTTTGAAGCTGTTGGGGGCTATGACGGCAATATGGCTATTGCATCCGGTGATGATGTGTTTTTATTGCAAAAATTTGTTCAAAAATTTCCGGATAAAATCTATTTCATCAAATCGCGTTCCGCTATTGTAAAAACACAAGTAGCTAAATCATTGACGGAACTGATGCAACAAAAAATCAGGTGGGCGGGTAAGAGTAAAACCCAAAGTCCGGCAATAGCCAAATTAACCGGCATCATGATGATTATTTTGCATTTGGCACTCACTTATAGTTTGTTGACGCTACCTGCAAATTACGGATTTGTTGCCTTAAAATTTCTGGCGGATGCTTTCTGTTTGCATCAAATTAACCGGTTTTACGATGCTAAATTGGTTTGGTGGTTTTATCCTTTAGCATTCATTCTTTATCCTTTTTATTTGACATGGGTTTTTGTTTTGGCATTAAAAGGAAAATACCGTTGGAAAGGGGAAGTTTATCCGTAGAAAAGATATAATTATTGCTATTATTGTCATTTATCATTCATTAGACCTACTAGGTTTCCAAAACCTAGTAGGTCTTTATACCAAATTATTTTTGGACTATTTTATTTTTAGAATTGGTATTATATGTTTAATCTGTTTATTAGCCGTCTAAGTCGTCATCAATATCATCATCTTGCTTAGGGGTATCTTTTGACGATGCTTTATCTTGCTTTTTGTCACAATCTAAATTGATACTGATATTTGCCGGTTTAGGAAATGGTTTTTTGGAAATTTTCAGGTCTTTATCGGCATAATTTTTTTTCATATACAATCCCCAAATAGGCAGCGCCATAGTTGCACCTTGACCGTATTTGACGCTTTTAAAATGCACGGCACGGTCTTCGGCGCCTACCCAAACACCGGTAGATAAATTGGGTACCAAGCCCATAAACCAACCGTCAGATTGATTTTGAGTCGTTCCGGTTTTTCCGGCAATTTCATTGGTAAAATTATAAGGATAGCCCGTCATGACTTCTTTGTAAAATTTGGTATTTTTTGCCCAAGTACCCCGTAGTCTGGAACCGGTACCGTATTTTGTAACCCCTTCCATCAAATTGATAACCGTATAAGCAATTTCCGGACTTAACACTTCTTTGGTTTTCGGTACTTTTTCATACAAAATCACACCGTTTTTGTCGGTAATTTTACTGATAACAAAGGGTTCGATATACACACCTTTATTAGAGAAGCCATTTAAAGCGCCAACCATTTCATAAAGTGAGACTTCCGGGGTGCCGAGCGCAATGGATGGCACCGGTGGAATTTCGTGTTTGATACCCAGATTTTTAGCCAAATCGACTACAGGTTTGGGACCCACCATGTCAATTAGTTGTGCCGTAATAACGTTTACCGAATTGGCGAGTGCTTGTTTGAGCGTCAATTTTCCGCCATATTGACCACCGGCATTTTTAGGTGTCCATGGTTTTTGCAAACCCCAACGTCCCGCTTCAATGGTATAAGGCACATTGGGGAACGAGTCACAAGGCGACAAGTGTTTTTGGTTGATAGCCGTCGCATATACAAAGGGTTTAAAGGTCGATCCGACTTGGCGGGCGCCTTGCTTGACATGGTCATATTTAAAATGTTTGAAATTGATACCGCCTACCCATGCTTTGATGTGTCCGGTAGCCGGGTCCATAGACATCAATCCGGCGTGTAAAAATCTTTTGTAATAACGTATAGAATCATAGGGCGTCATAATCGTATCGATATCACCTTTCCATGAGAAAATTCGCATCTTGGTTTTTTGATGAAAACTTTTTTCTATTTCTTTATCGCTCAAACCGGCTTTTTTCATCACCCGCCAGCGCTCGGAACGGTGCATTGCCTGCTTCATAATTTTAGCAATTTCTTTTTGGGTAGCT
This sequence comes from Flavobacteriaceae bacterium, assembly GCA_015489265.1. GTDB lineage: Bacteria > Bacteroidota > Bacteroidia > Flavobacteriales > Flavobacteriaceae > WGBX01. The sequence goes on from WFZY01000210.1 coordinate 1,997, forward strand.
TTCGGACCCAATTTAGGAAAATAGAAAGGCGCATTTTTCAAATGTTTGGCTTGTTTATCAAAAGCTGCTTGCAGGCGTTTCATATGTTCTTTAACCGCAGCTTCACCATTGGCTTGCAAACGCGAATCGATAGTGGTATAAATTTTTAAACCGTCGGTGTAAATGCTGTATTTGGTGCCATCGGGTTTGGGGTGTTTTTTAGCCCAATTACCGACGAATTTCCGGATGTATTCACGCAAGTAAGTCGCCATACCTTCATCGTGGCGTTCGGGTCGAAACTCTAATTTTAAAGGTAATTTTTGTAGCGAATCTTTTTGTTTTTCGGTGATGTAACCGTTTTTAGCCATTTGGTGCAAGACAACATTCCGGCGTTTTTTGGTGCGCTCGGGACGACTAATCGGGCGAAAATAAGCCGGATTTTTAAGCATACCTATCAAGGTGGCAGCTTCTTCTATTTTTAAGTCTTTGGGTTCTTTGTTAAAATAAATGCGCGATGCCGATTTTATCCCAACACCTTGATTGAGCCAATCAAACTGATTGAGATACATGGCAATAATTTCATCTTTGGTATATTGTTTTTCGAGACGGACTGCAATGATTTGTTCCTTGATTTTTTGAATGACTTTTTTTAAAAAACTAGCGTGTTCGCGCTTGTGAAACAGTAATTTTGACAACTGTTGGGTGATGGTACTTCCCCCGCCTTTTTTACCCATAAATGCAATAGCGCGTGTCAAACTGCGAAAATCTATTCCGGAATGTGAGTAATAACGTTCGTCTTCGGTAGCTACCAAAGCTTGTGACAAATAAGGCGACAGTTCATCAAAACGGACAGGCGTCCGGTTTTCTTTGAGATAAAATTTACCGATAACTTTACCGTCTTCTGAAAAAATTTGGGTTGATAAATTGGATTTCGGATTTTCTAAAACTTCAAAATCGGGCATATAGCCCAAATAACCTTTGGCGGCAAGAAATAAAATCAATGCAATAAATAAAAGCCCGCCCAAAAAGCTCATCCAAAACCATTTGATATATTTTTTGTAATTCGGTGTTGTTTTTTTTGCCATATTCTATTTGATTAGTCGGTTAACTGGTTATTTGGTTAATCGGTTATTTGGTTATTTGAGTGGAAAGTGTCAAATGCGATTTTCTTGTCGCACTTTCCACTTGGTCGCTTTCTACTATTGCTGTGCTTTCTCAATAATTATACCAATTGTTTTAATGCCGGGCAACGTTTCATCGCCCAATATTTGTCCGGTTTTTCTCACGGCATGCCCTACACTGA
>WFZY01000211.1 GCA_015489265.1 Flavobacteriaceae bacterium
ATAAGAGACAGCCCTAAAATATGGTATTGAATTAAAGCTTAACAAACTTAAAAAATCCCGTAAAAAAACCGGCAATAAATGGTTTGAAACCCAAGATCAAATTGCTTATTATCAAGAATTTGAAAAAGAGAAAATTTTATTTAAAATTATTGGTTCCAATATAAATTTTGCAATTGAAAAAAATGCTTATTTTGTTAATAATGCAGTTAATATAGTTACAAGTAAAAGTGAGAATTTATCATTTATAGTTAGTTTACTTAATTCAAAATTATTAGAATGGTATTTTAAAAAAGCCATTTTTGTAGAAGTTCAAGGTGATGGCATTCAAATGTTTAATACCGTATTTAAAGAAATTCCTATTCCCAAAATCCCCCAACCGGATCAAACACCCTTTGTCCGTTTAGTCAACCGTATTTTAGAACTAAAAACACAAGGAGCGGATACCACGGCACTCGAACAGCAGATAGACCGGTTGGTGTATAAACTTTATGGCTTAACTTACGACGAAGTGCTATTGGTAGAACCGGATACATCACTCTCTCGTGAAGCTTATCAACAAATCTCTTTAAAATCGTCTGTCAATGAGTAATTTTATCATCAACAACAGCGGGCAACAAGACCTGAACCAACGTTTGCAACACCTTATAGGCAGCAGCGAAACTTTAAAATTTTTAGTCGGCTTTTTTTATTTTTCGGGCTGGCAACAAATATACGAAGCATTAAAACAGAATCCGCAGGTGCGTTTACAAGTATTGGTCGGTTTGCAAGTCGAAAAACTCATCCGGCACGCCATTGAAGTGGATGTGTCCGATACACAACCAACTAATGAAGAAGGATTTAGCCGTTTTATGCAGTCTTTGGGTTATGCCATTAACCAACCGGATATGGATACCGAAATTTTTTACAACCAAGTGGCGTTTTTTACCGAAATGCTGGCACAAGAGCGTTTGATTATCCGCAAAACGCTACGGCCCAATCACGCCAAACTCTACTTGTTTAAACCCAACAAAGATGATAGTATCAAATACAATATGCCTGCCATATTCATCACCGGCAGTAGCAATTTGACCAAAGCCGGCTTGCAAGACCAAGACGAGTTTAACGTCGAAATCAAAGATTACGGCGGTGAAGAAGCCGAAGCTTATTTTGACCGGCTGTGGGAAACCGCTATTCCCATTACCGAAACCCCCAACGGCAAGCAAGTCATCATCGATTTTTTGACCAACAAAAGCCAGTCGGCACTCATAACGCCTTATGAAGCTTATGCTTACATTCTAAAAACCTATCTCGACCTGCAAGAAACCAAAGAACAGACCGATGATATCGCCGCCATTTTAAAAGCAAACGGCTACCGGCAATACAAATATCAAATAGATGCTGTCAATCAGGCATTGAGTATTATCCAAACCTACAACGGTGTCATTATCGCCGATGTGGTGGGCTTGGGCAAGTCGGTTATTGCATCACTCATCGGTAAATTATTACGCAAACGCGGTTTGATTATCAGTCCGCCCGGCTTAATCGGTGACAAACACGACAACACGGGCTGGTATGGCTATCTCAACGATTTCAAACTTTACGATTGGGATATCGAGAGCAGTGGTAACCTTGAAAAATTAGCCGAAAGTATGCGTAAAACCAACCGCGATTACGAAGTAGTTATCGTTGACGAAGCCCACCGTTTTCGTAACCAAGATACGGCAGCTTATGAAGCGCTACACAATATCACCCGCGGTAAACAAGTCATCTTGCTGACGGCAACCCCTTTTAACAATTCGCCGGCTGATATTTTTTCGTTGCTCAAATTGTTTATCGTGCCGGGGGCATCGGGCATTACTATTGAAAACAATCTGGAAGCCCGTTTCAGAGCTTATAACTATAAATTTCAACGCTTGTCCTATATTTTAAAAAATTACCAATCTAAAGACAGTGATAAACGTCGAAAAGCACACGGTTATTACCTGCAATTATCCGGCAGGGAAGATGATGTCAATATCGATTGGGTTAAAGCGGAAGTCAAACGTATGGCTAACGAAATCAAAAGTGTCATCGCACCGGTGATCATCCGGCGTAACCGTCTGGATTTGAAAAAGGATTTTGAATATAAAAAAGAAATCCAAAATTTGTCGGAGTTGAAAGATCCTATTGAAAAATTTTACCGGTTATCCCCCGAACAATCGGCTTTTTATGACAAAATCATTCAAAAATATTTTAGTGAAAACGGACGCTTTACCGGTGCTATTTATCAACCTTATTTTTATGAAAATCCAAAAAAATCAGATAAATTAACCGAATCCGAAAACAGAGAAGTCAACATTCAACGCAATTTATACGATTTTATGCGGCGTTTGTTGGTCAAACGTTTTGAAAGTTCATTTGGCGCTTTTGAACAAAGTATCCGGCGGTTTAAAAAAATCAATAAAATGGTCTTGTCTTTTATCAATAAGTCAGGCAAATATATTTTAGACCGGCAAAAAATTGAAAAAATCTATAATGAAACGGAAAAAGAACCGGATTTCAATTTGAAAGAAATAGAAAAAATGCTTGAAGAATATGAAGCGGAAGCCGCCCAAGTTAACCGTCCTAAAAATCAAAAGATTTATGATGTAGAAAAATTCAAATACAAAAAGAAATTTATCAAAGATATTGAAAATGACATTGCACTCTTTGAAGATATCATTGCTGAAATGGAACAGCTTAATTTGGTGGATAACGACCCAAAACGCACGGAAGTGGTCAAAAGTATCCAAGCCGTTTTATCGGATAAATCAATGCCGAAACGCAAAGTGGTTTTGTTTACCGAATATGCCGATACGGTACACCATTTAAAAAAATATTTTTCAAAACATCTCAACCACAGGGTCTTATTTTGCGATGGCATAATTACCCCGCGATTGTCTCGTGATATCAATGCCAATTTTGATGCCAAAGCCCAAGTGCAAGAAGACCGCTATGATGTATTGGTAACCACCGACAAACTCTCGGAAGGTTACAACCTAAATCGTGCCGGATTGGTCATCAACTACGATATTCCTTGGAATCCCACTCGCGTTATTCAACGGGTCGGACGGATTAACCGGATGAGTGTCAAAGTGTTTGATG
>WFZY01000212.1 GCA_015489265.1 Flavobacteriaceae bacterium
ACGATGATTTTAACACGCCGGTATTGATTGCCAATCTGTTTGAAGCGGTTCGTTACATTAATTTAATCAATGACGGTAAAGAAAGTATCACAAAAGAAAGCAAAGACCAATTAAACAAAGCCGTTAATAGTTTTGCTTTTGACATACTCGGTTTGCATAAAACCGAACAAGAAGCCGGCAATCATCAAGCATTTGACAAAACCATTCAATTGTTGATTGAAATTAGAAATAAGGCAAGAGCCGAAAAAAACTGGACATTGTCTGACCAAATAAGAGATGAATTAGCCAAATTTGGTATCCAACTCAAAGACAGCAAGGATGGTACGACTTATAGTTTTGTAAGTTAGTTTAAAGTGCTAAGTGGAAAGCGGCAAAGTGCAAAAAGGTCATTCCGATAGAACTTTGCTGACACAGCTAACAAAGTGATGAGGTATCTCAACTTGATAAACCTATTTATCAGTAATATTTAAGAGATTTCTCATCGTTCGAACTCGCTTTTTCGAAAAAACTTTTAACTTTTAACCTCTAACGCTCAACTCAAATAGCCATCGCAACCCGACCCATCACATATTATCTGCTAAAATGGAATACCAAAATCAAAAGCCACCGGCTGAAATTTTTGGTATTATGGTTCTTACATACTTTTAAACGCCGGTATTTTGCAGTCAATTTTGATCCGGTTTTAGCTTGCAATCTGCGGTGCAAAATGTGTTATTTTACCGATGAGAATTATGTCAAAACTTTAAAAGGTAGTTTCACTCGTGATGACTTGGATATCTGGGCACGTCAAAGCTTACCGCAAGCTTTAAAATTGCAAGTAGGCTGCGGGGCAGAGCCAACGGTATATAAACATTTGGACAGGGTATTTGAATTAGGCAAGCAATATGGTGTCCCACATATTTCCATGACAACCAATGCCAATCTTTTAACACGTGACAAGCTTCAAAAATGGGTTACAAACGGTTTAAATGAGATAACCGTTTCTTTACATGGCGTCTATCAAAACACTTATGAAGAAATGATGCAAAAAGGGGATTATCAAAAGTTTCATCAGGCCTTGGAATTGATTGCCGACATCAAAAAAACACACCCTGGTTTTCTGTTAAGAATCAATTATACCTTTAATGAAGATAATTTTTCCGAATTGAAAGATTTTTTTAAAGTTTTTGGTAAATATAATGTTGATATTATCCAAATCAGACCGATTTCAAAAATTGGTGATACCGCTTACAATAATTTCAGTTTGGAAAAAATCATTCCGGTTTATGATGATTTTATCAAAGATTTTAAAGCTCAAGCTGCTCAATATCAAACAACTCTTTTAGCACCTGCCAATAAAAATAATTTGGTACAACGCGAAAACGACAGTAGTTTAATTTTTAATTACACCTACTTTTATGTATCGCCAACGCATTTTTGGCAAAAGGATTTTGACTGGAAACACCAAAGTTTTAGAGATTATACCCGTCAAATCGGTTGGGGGAAGCAACTCTTATCCAATGTTTTTAAAAGTAAAGAGCAGTTACAACATTTGTTGCGTGATCAAAATCTGAATTATGATGTAAATTTTTAAGATATCTAGATAATGGGAAATATAGCAAAATTACTGATTTCAATCGGGGTTTTATTCATCATTATGGGCTTGTTTACTTGGCTCTTCGGTGGATTATTCTCTTGGTTTGGCAAATTGCCCGGTGATATTCGTATTCAAAACGGTAATTTTTCTTTTTATGCCCCTATTACCAGTATGATTATCATCAGCTTGATATTAAACTTGCTGCTTTATATCTTTTCAAAATTATAACACGTAACTTTATAAAAAATATCACATCTGACTGCTACAACGATTTTCACCGGCTTCCAAGTCTATTAAATTATAGTTGCCGGCATCGCCGGAAATATTCAAATCTACAATTTGTTCAAAATTGGGCGGTGTGTCCGGCATATTGGTTAAAATTTCGTCTATAAAGCTTGTTTCATCCAAATTGAGCAAATACAATTGCGCTTTCAAATTTTTTAAAGTTTCACCAATTAATGTTCCATCAAACGCTACAGGTTGATGGTAATGTCCGGGCAATATCAAAGTATCACCGGATAAGTTTAACACTTTTTGTAAAGACCGGTACAGTTTTGCCGTTTTTTGACGGGCAATTTCACCGGAAGACTTTAAATCGGGACGCCCTACGCCGTTTAAAAAAAGTAAATCGCCGTCAAATAAAATGTGATTATTGAGCAGATAAGAAAAACTCTCATTGGTATGTCCGGGAGTATGAAGTGCCTTAAGAATCGCCTTACCGACATTAAATTGATCGCCATCGTAAACCGGTGTAAAATTGTATTGCAAAATATCTTGTTCCGGCATTAATAAGACCGCACCGGTTTGTTCCGCAAGCTGTCTGCTACGCGAAAAATGGTCGGCATGTATGTGTGTGTCTAATACATATTTGATTTGTGCTTGATGACTTTCGGCTAAATCGATAAAAGTTTGCGGTGCAACAGCAGCATCAATGACGGCCGCTTCGCCATGGTTGATAATCAGGTAAGACAAACAACCTTTACCGGCACGACGTACTTGAATGATTTTTGTATCATCAAATTGTATTTCTGCGGTATTCCATACCCGTGTCCAATGTTTGATACCACCGGCTAATGAATACGCTTCTATATCCAAATCTCGCAACTGTTCTGTTGCCTTGCGACTTAAAAATCCTTCTTGGCATACCACTACAACAGGTAAATTCGGATTAAACTTCATATCAGCAAAAACATTATCGTTCGACGCTTGCAAAGCTTCATTAACCGGTAAAAGTTCGCTACCCGGAATATGCCATTGGTCAAAATTTGCTTTTGACCGCACATCTATAATTTTTATCGGAATTTGGTTTTCTAACAGATTTTTTAATTCTTCTATTTGGATAGTTTCCGTGTTGAATAAGCTCATATTTGTTTATTGAAATTTTTACTGATTTGATCGTTCATTAACTCGTTATATATTAAATTGTAAGAAAAATCTTTAAGTGTTTCTACATCTTCCAAAGTCAATTTATCGGTTTGTAGAACCGGCAAAATTTTGACGCGTAAAGTTCCCGGACCACCTTTAAAAAAATCGTAAGGAAATTTACGTTTATTGTCAAAATAAACCAAGGGGATAATCGGCAGCCGGTGCTCAATAGCCATACGAAAAGCACCGTTTTTAAAAGGCGCTAACAGTAATTTCGGGTCGGGCACGCCGCCTTCCG
>WFZY01000213.1 GCA_015489265.1 Flavobacteriaceae bacterium
GTATAATCGGTCGGCTTCTTCATAATGGCGCAGGGTTTAAGCTAACAAATTTATAAAAATATTTTTTAGAATTTTGATTTAATGACAATTTTTTCATTTCCTCATTAAAACCGGTCACTTCGATACATCCCGTCCCGACAAGAGTCGGGACGGGACACTCAGCGACCTACTTCTCAATTCCTCAATTCCTCAAATTAAAAGTAGCAATATCGTTATAAACAGTGAACAACCATTAGAATAAAAAACAAACTATAAAGCACAAAAAAATCCTCAATTCCTCAAATTGTAAGCAGGATTTTTTGCGAAGTAAAAGTCAATCATCAAAGAACTAAATACTCTATGAAAGTGAAAATAATCCTCAGCTCCTCAACAAAATATTCCGTATTTTTGCATTTTGCTAAAATCCCCTTTGATGTCAAAAGAAAATTTATCCGAAAAATTTAATCCCGACCGGCATATTTTTATCGATGAAGCCGCTGAAAACAATCTGAAAAATGTCAGTGTCTTGATTCCGCGTGATAAGTTGGTTGTGATAACCGGTGTATCCGGAAGCGGAAAATCTAGCTTGGCGTATGATACGCTTTATGCCGAAGGGCAACGGCGTTATATTGAAAGTTTGTCATCCTATGCGCGCCAATTTTTAGGAAAAATTCAAAAACCAAAAGTTAAAAGCATCAAAGGTATTGCACCGGCTATTGCCATTAAACAAAAAGTCAACACCTCCAATCCGCGCTCAACCGTAGGGACCGCAACCGAAATTTACGATTATTTAAAATTGCTCTATGCCCGCATCGGCAAGACTATTTCGCCGGTATCCGGACGGGAAGTCAAAAAACACAGTGTGAGCGATGTTATCGATTTTTTAAAACAACAGCCCGCCGGTTCCCGTTGGATTTTATCGGTCGGATTAGAAGCGCATCACGGCAAAGATATCAAAACCATTATACGCATTTTGGAACAACAGGGCTATGCCCGCTTAAAATCCGGCAATGACATCATCAGTATTTCGGAAGTTTTGAAACAAGCGACCTTGCCCGATGATTTGGAATTGGTTATCGACCGCATTCAGCTTAAAGATGACGCCGACTATTGGATGCGACTTTCCGATTCGGTTCAAAAAGCTTTTTTTGAAGGACACGGCAATTTAAAACTGACCGATTGGCAAACCAAAAAGCTTTATACTTTTTCGCAAAATTTTGCTTTGGACGGCATGGAATTTCCCGAACCGAGTATTCACTTGTTTAGTTTTAATACGCCCTACGGTGCTTGTAAAACCTGTGACGGTTTCGGTAGTGTGTTAGGCATCGACCCACAAAAAGTGATACCCAACACGACGCTTTCCGTTTACGAAGGCGCCGTAGCTTGTTGGAAAGGTAACAGTTTGAGTTACTACAAAAATCTTTTGGTCGAAAATGCCCATAAATTTGATTTTCCGGTACATACACCTTGGTTTGAATTGACTGATGAACAAAAGGATTTGGTATGGAAAGGCAACGCATATTTTGTAGGTATCAATGACTTTTTTAAAGAACTGGAACAAAAAAGTTATAAAATACAAAACCGTGTGATGCTGGCAAGATATCGGGGCAAAACCCAATGCCCGTCATGCAAAGGTAAACGTTTGCGACAGGAAGCTTTTTATGTACAAGTCGGTGGTAAAAACATCGGGGAATTAGTGGCAATGCCGATTGACGAATTGCAAGTGTTTTTCAAAAATTTGGAATTATCCGCTTATGATCAATCGGTTGCCAAGCGTATTTTGTATGAAATCAACAGCCGGATAAGTTTTTTACTGGATGTCGGCTTGGGCTATTTGACTTTAAATCGCGCTTCAAATACGCTTTCAGGCGGTGAAACACAACGGATTAATTTGGCAACCTCATTAGGCAGTTGTTTGGTTGGGTCCATTTATGTGTTAGATGAGCCGAGTATCGGGCTACATCCGCGTGATACCGAACGTTTGATTAAAGTTTTAAAAAATCTGCGCGATTTGGGCAATACCGTTGTCGTTGTCGAACACGATGAAGATATCATGAAAGCGGCGGATTACATCTTGGATATGGGACCCGAAGCCGGTATATTCGGGGGCGAATTGGTCGCAGCAGGCACCTATCAAGATGTTTTAAAAACCGAAACATTAACGGCTAATTATCTTAAAGGCAAACAACAAATACCGGTACCGGAAGTCAGACGCACTTCAAAAGATTATATTGAAATTAAAGGTGCCCGTCAACATAATTTAAAAAATATTGATGTCCGTTTTCCGCTGCATACTTTAACGGTGATAACCGGTGTTTCGGGTAGTGGCAAAAGCACTTTGGCATCCGAAATTATCTATCCGGCAATTCATAAAGCACTGTTTGGACACGGACCTAAAACCGGTGATTTTACAGCGTTGGCAGGTAACATCTCGCAATTGGAACATATTGAATATCTGGATCAAAACCCTATTGGTCGCAGCAGCCGGTCTAATCCGGTGACCTATATCAAGGCATATGACGATATCCGGCATTTGTTTGCATCGCAACGTTTGGCAAAAATCAAACATTTGCAACCCAAACATTTCAGTTTTAACGTTGAAGGCGGTCGCTGCGAACATTGTAAAGGCGAAGGAACCGTTACTATTGAAATGCAATTTATGGCTGATGTGCATTTGACTTGCGAAGTCTGTGAAGGTAAACGTTTTAAAGATGAGATTTTGGAAGTCACTTACGAAGGCAAAAACATTCACGATATTTTAGAAATGAAAGTTGATGAAGCCATTAGTTTTTTTACAAAACACAAACAACATAAAATCGTCAGCAAATTGCAACCGCTGCAAGATGTCGGTTTGGGCTATGTCAGCTTAGGACAGTCCTCTTCGACCTTGTCGGGTGGCGAAGCACAACGCATCAAGCTGGCGTCTTTCTTGGTCAAAGGCAGCCGGCAACCTAAAACCCTGTTTATTTTTGATGAACCGACCACCGGTTTACACTTTCATGATATTCAAAAACTCTTAAATTCGTTTAACGCCTTGATTGAAAACGGACATAGTATTTTGGTGATTGAACACAATTTGGAAATCATCAAATCTGCCGATTGGTTAATCGATTTAGGTCCCGAAGGTGGCAAAAACGGTGGATATTTGGTCTTTGAAGGTACACCCGAAAATTTGCTAAAGGAAGGTCAGTCGTTGTTGATGCCTTATTTACAAGAAAAATTGACAAGTAGCAATATTGAAAATTAAAGAATTATAAAATTGCAGCATGTCATTTCGTCCTTACGAAAGTAGGAAGAGAAATTTCAATGCAGCAGTTCGTATCATTTTACAGTTGCTATAGACAAACCATCACGCACAGGCAAAATAACAGCTTCTACCCTATCGTCACTTGCCAACATTTCATTGTATTGTTTAATTGCCTTGGTTTCTGCATCTTTAGGTTGCGGTTCTAATACTTTGCCATACCATAAAACATTATCGGCTATCAAAATACCGCCTTTGTTCATTTTAGGTACAATCATTTCAAAATATTGCGGATAATAACGTTTGTCGGCATCGAGAAAAACCAAATCAAATGTTTCCGGTAAATCGGGAATTACTTCACGCGCATTGCCTATAATTTGTTTGATTTGTTTACGGTAAGCCGATTGCTCAAAATACTTGTTTTGAATGGCTTGAAATTCATCATTTTTATCAATGGTGATAATTTGCCCGTCCGGCTGCAGTCCTTCTGCCAAACATAGCGTTGCGTATCCGGTAAACGTACCGATTTCTAAAATATTTTGCGGTTGTTTCATCCGCGCGAGTAAACTCAACAAACGACCTTGATAATGCCCGCTTATCATTTGCGGCAACACGGTTTTTTGATAGGTTTCACGTTCCAAATCCGCTAACAATGGCGATTGTGGCGACGTTAAATTTTCAATATATTCTAAAATGGTTTCGTTTATAATCATACGGCAAAAATAAAAAAACCACCCTGAAACAGAGTGGTTTTACAAATTAAATGTTTTGAAAGATTTGAACATTAAATGTTTTCAAACATTTCGTTCATTTTTTCTTTTTCTTCACGGGCTAAATCACCATCAACCAAAATACGCCCGCTGTGTTCATCAACAATTATTTTTTGGCGCGTACGAATTTCCAACTGTTGTTGTACCGGAATGGTAAAATAAGACCCACCGGATGAACCGCGTTCAATGGAAACCACAGCCAATCCGTTTTTAAAATTCTTGCGCAAGCGGTCGTAAGCACGAAGTAATCTCGGTTCAATTTTTTTGCGTAAACTATCGGCTTTTTTGATTAAAAACTTCTCTTGTTTTTCGGTTTCTTTCATCAATGCCGATAATTCTTCGCGTTTGTGTTGCAAATCGGCTTCCCGCTCTTTGATTAACTCATCAATACCTTTTACGGCAACTTCTTTACCGTTTTTTTCATAGGTATAGCCCTCTATTTTTTGCGTTTGCTTTTCTATTTCAACGCCGGCTTCCCGAATTTTTTTGTCAGCAAATTCAATTTCCAATTCTTGGTATTCAATTTCTTTTGACAAAGCTTCGTATTCCCGATTGTTACGAACATTTTTTTGTTGTTCGGTATATCTTTCTATTAATTGTTTGGCATCGTCAATGGCTATTTTTCGTTTAGCTATTTCTTCTTTTTGTTGATCGATGATATTTTGGATTTTTTCTTTACGAATATGCAAGCCCTGAATTTCGTCTTCCATATCTTGAATTTCCAAAGGCAACTCGCCACGTGTACTTTTTATTTCATCAATTTTAGAGTCGATAAGTTGCAAATCATAAAGAAGTCTTAACTTATCTTCTACGGTAATTTCTTTTGTTTTGCCCATATTTTACAAATAATTGATAGGGTTAGTATTTATTTCCGATAAAGCAAGTGCAAAATTACGAATTTTTTTTGTAAGTAGCTCAAATAAAAACGATTTTGTATATTGTTCGCTTTCATAATGTCCGATATCGGCTAAAACAATCCGGTTTTCGGCTTGAAAAAAGTCGTGATATTTCAAATCGGCAGTGATGAGCAAATCGGCACCGGCAGCTTTGGCGGGCTGAATGGCAAAACTACCCGAACCACCAAGAATAGCGACTTTCTTTACCGGTTTACCCCGTAAAGCCGAATGTCTGATACAGGATAAATTGAGTTGTTTTTTTAAATGAGTCAAATATTCAAGTTCAGCAACCGGTTGTGGCAATTCACCTACAATACCCAAACCGATTTCCTGATGTTTATTTTCCAAAGACAAAATTTCATAAGCAACTTCTTCATACGGATGTTGCGCAAACAGATTTTGCAAAATTCCGGATTCTAAATGTTTCGGATATATGATGCTGATACGTTCTTCCTTTTCGTGATGTCGTTTGCCTTGTTCGCCGACGTAAGGATTGGCATCTTCGAGCGGTTTAAAGGTTCCTGTTCCTTCAACATTAAAACTGCATTCGGCATAGTTCCCGATTTTTCCGGCGCCTGCTTCAAACAGCGCATTTCTGACTTTTTCGGCATCAGCAACCGGTGCATAGGTTACCAATTGTCTCAAAGTTCCGGCTTGCGGTTGCAAAACTTTTTGATTTTGCAATCCTAATTTATGTGCCAAAATTCCACTAACCCCAAATGCCTGATTATCTAGAGCCGTATGCATGGCATATATGGCAAC
>WFZY01000214.1 GCA_015489265.1 Flavobacteriaceae bacterium
ACGATGATTTTAACACGCCGGTATTGATTGCCAATCTGTTTGAAGCGGTTCGTTACATTAATTTAATCAATGACGGTAAAGAAAGTATCACAAAAGAAAGCAAAGACCAATTAAACAAAGCCGTTAATAGTTTTGCTTTTGACATACTCGGCTTGCATAAAACCGAACAAGAAGCCGGCAATCATCAAGCATTTGACAAAACCATTCAATTGTTGATTGAAATTAGAAATAAGGCAAGAGCCGAAAAAAACTGGGCATTGTCTGACCAAATCAGAGACGAATTAGCCAAATTCGGTATCCAACTTAAAGACAGCAAGGATGGGACAACCTATAGTTTTGTAAATTAGATTTAGGACAACTGATATAGACTTGGCAATATGCTCCTAAATATTATATTTGTTAATTGAACTTATGTTTTTGCAGCCAAAGTTCGGGGTTGAGTTTAGTCGTATTTTTATAAATTCTGAATTTTAATTCCGTTTTGCCAAAAGCATCGGTAGCGACTTTACCAATGGCTTGTTTGGTTTTGACATGCTCACCGGGTTTGACATAAACTTTTTTCAGATTGCCATAGATTGTTAAATAGTTTCCGTGCTTGATAAAAACGGTGTTGTTGCCACCCGGAATAAATTGTATTTGTAATACCTTTCCTTCAAAAACCGCATAAACCTCACTGCCGGGTTCGGTGGCTAAATAAATACCGGTGTTGATAACTTTGACATTTTTAAATATTTCATGATGTTGCTTGCCAAATTTACGGGCAATATATGCTTTTTTAACCGGCCAAGGTAAAGCCCCTTTATTGGCAGAAAATTTAGCTGCCAATTTTTGTCCTTCCGGTGTTAAAAAGAATTTAGATTTTTGGCGCAAAGCTTTTTTGACTTTCCGGTTTGAACGCGCAATGGCTTTTTTAATCAAATTCTCAATCATCCGGTCGATTTTTGCCTGTTCGCGTTGTTTGGCTTTGATTTGTTTGAGATAGTAGCGTTTTTTTTGCTTAATTTTATTGACAATAGCCAGTTGCTTATCTTGTTCTTTCTTAATTTTTTCAGTTTCTTGCCGGTAATTTTTATAAAGTTTTTGTTTATCGGTTTTATCTTTTTGCAGTTTTATTTTTAATGCCGCCAATTCTTGTTTTTTTTGTTCTATGGCAAAAGCTTGCTTTTTACGATGTTTGGCATATTGTTTTAAATATTGGGCACGTTTAAATGCCTGTTGAAAACTCTCGGATGAAAATAAAAAATACAATTTGTCTTGTCGTGACCGGTTATTATATGATTGCCGGATCATTTTGGCATAATCGGCTTTGAGTTTTTTGAGTTCGCGATTTAACGAAGCGGTTTTTTGTTCATTTTGTTTGATTTGCCGGCTGATATGATTGATTTCTTGTTGCAGGTTTCTAATCAATTTTTGCCTAATATAAATTTTGCGTTTGATTTGCCGGTATTCTACCAAAGCATCCGATTCGGTATGTTTGGTTTGCAGTAACCGGTTGTTGATTTGTAAGATTTCTTTTTGCAGGGCTTGCCGTTTTTTTTCCAAACGTTGTTGCAGGTCTTTTTGTGCCGATAATTTTAAAACCGGTAGAAATAGTAATCCCACAAAAACAACTGAAAAAATTTTGCTCATAACACAAATAAAAAGACAAATTTACAAATCTAATTTTAATTGTTCCGGTGGCAGTAAATTAAAACTTTTACGATGGTAAATCGTAATGCCATATTTTGCAATGGCTTCACGGTGTTTCGGGGTGGGATAACCTTTGTTGTTGAGCCAGTCATAATGTGGAAATTCCAGATGCAGTTTTTTCATAAATTCATCCCGATGTGTCTTGGCTAAAATAGAAGCCGCCGCAATACTCATATATTTGCCGTCCCCTTGAATAACCGTTTGAAAAGGAATGTCTTTGTAAGGTTTAAATTTATTGCCATCTACCAAAATAAAATCTGGTGGAACTTCCAAGCCGTCCAAAGCTTTGTGCATAGCAAGG
The DNA here is from genome assembly GCA_015489265.1 of Flavobacteriaceae bacterium. GTDB lineage: Bacteria > Bacteroidota > Bacteroidia > Flavobacteriales > Flavobacteriaceae > WGBX01. Next base: position 1,991 of record WFZY01000214.1, read on the forward strand.
ATTGAAGCATTCAAAATATTGATTTTGTCTATGGTTTTGTGATCTACAAATGCCACGGACCAACTCAATGCCGCTTGTTCTATTTCAATTCGCAGTGCATCTCTATCGGTTTCATTGAGTTTTTTACTGTCATTAATCCATTTGTTTTTATAAGATTTATCAAAAACAACTGCAGCAGCTGTAACCGGACCGGCTAAACACCCCCGACCGGCTTCATCGCATCCGGCTTCAAATTTATTGAATTTATCGTAAAAAAACCGCATATATTTTGTTAATAATTAATTTTTTTTCAATTGAAATCTTTTTAAAAAACAAAAATACATTATTTAGAATAAATTTGTCGTTAATATCAAAATTAAAGGTATTATTTTTTAAATAAGGTTTATGAAAAAGATATTTAGCATTCTCATTATATTTATCAGTATTATTGATATCTCTGCACAATGCTCGCAACTGGATGCCGGAGATGATGTTACGGTTGACTGTTCCAACAACTGCACGACTTTAACAGCTGAAGTTTTTCCCGGAATTGGAGCACAAACGGACACTTATGCCATTAATGTTGCTACACCCTGTCCTATTCCGCCTAGTGGTGGTGTAACACCGACTTCCATATACTTGGATGATCGTTGGTCGGGTGTTGTAACCCTACCTTTTACTTTTTATTTTTTCGGACAGCCCTATAATTATTTAATAATAGGTGATAACGGAGTTGTTTCATTCGATACTAATAGAAGTAATCCCGAAATTCAAAGACCTAATGATTTTTGTCAATGGTCCTTTGACCAATCACTTCCAAGTACCGATTTATTCAGAAATACAATTTTTGGTGCTTATCATGATCTGTATGTGCCGGCGGCTTCATCCCCCGGTGACAGAATACGGTATTATGTATCAGGCAATTATCCGCAACGAAAGTTTGTTGTTTTATTTGATCATGTACCACAGTATTCCTGTAATAGTCTAATTACCACTCAAAGAATAATTCTATATGAAACTTCTAATGTTATCGATGTACAAATTGATGAAAAACCGGTATGTTCCAATTGGCAAAATGGTGTAGCGGTTGTAGGTATTCAAAATGAAGATGCTTCGGTCGCATATGTTGCACCCGGGCGCAATACCGGAGCTTGGACAGTTGATCCTTCCAGTCCGGAATTATGGCGTTTTGTGCCCAATCATAATCCTTCAAGCATTATTTTTGATTACAAATGGTATGATGATGCGACTAACACTTTGGTGGGTACAGGGCAATCTATCAATGTCTGCGTAACCGAAGACACGGTTTACCGTGTTGAAGCCGCATATGATGACCCCAATACAGGACAACATTATACTTTGACAGACACGGTTACGGTTTTTTTTGATAATCAACTGGGAAATGTTGATTTAGGTCCGGATGTTTATGAATGTGATAATTCTTCGGTTACTTTGGATGCTACTGCAACGAATGCGACCGGTTATACTTGGGAAAAGGACGGTGTAGTGATACCCGGTGCAACTTCCGCTACACTTACGGTTACCGAATCCGGTCACTATACGGCAACCGCCGAGTTGGGAGTCTGTTCGGAATCAGATAATATAGATGTTTATATTGAGCCCCGCCCCATTGTCAGTTTGCCGGCTGACATTGTTGACTGTGAGGGTAATGTTGTGACCTTAACCCCCACTATCAGTAATTTGTCGGGCAATGAGTCTTACCAATGGCAAAAAGACGGCATTGATATTCCGGGGGCTACAAATGCGACACTGGATGTTACGGAAACCGGTGATTATACAGTCGTTGTATCTAATACTATTGGTTGTGATGCTTCAGATGATATTATGGTTACATTTGACCCCGCACCAATATTGGATATCGGTGAAGATCAAGTCGTTTGTGCATATGACACAGCTGTGGTTGCTGCCAATATTTTAGATGGGGATCACTATGATTGGGTGGTAAATAATACTCCGGTAAATAATAATTCACCTGTTTTGGAACTTAATGGGTCCGGAGATTATGATGTGGTACTCAATTTAGACCGTGGTACTTGTTCTGTTTCAGATTCTTTGCATGTAACAATACTTGATCCTATCACAATTAACGCAACTCCTATTCTTTACGGAGAGCTTGAAGTTTCGGTAACCGGTGGTGGATTGCCACCATATCAATATTCGGTTGACGGTATAAACTTTCAAGATGATAATTATTTTAAAAATTTAGCTAATGGAGATTATTACA
>WFZY01000215.1 GCA_015489265.1 Flavobacteriaceae bacterium
GATTTATCTAAATTATTTTGAATTTCATATGCCTCGTCTAAAATCATTTGCGATATTTTGGGGTTACGCAAAGCCAAGGTATAAAGCGAATCGTTGACATGCTTGAAATAAACTTTTAACCGGTTTTGACCTAATAATTGTTGGGTTAAATGCTTTTTGGAACGATCTGTAAATAAATCGGTTAGCATGTTTTCCTCTTTAAAAGAAAAATTTATCAAACTTTTTAAAATAGCTTGCAAGGTTTTGACATCTTCTTCATTTTGTTGTCCTCCCCCACCCTGCATGGCCATTTGCATTTGTTTGGACAGTTTTTTCATTTTTTGTGCCGCTTTGTTTTGCGACTGGTTAGCTTGTTGCGATTGGTTATTTTGTAATTGCTCGGAAGCTTTTTGCATATCTTGCTTAATGTCTTCCATATCAGTTTTTGTGTCGGGTATTGCCATCGGATTTTTGAGCGACTGATTCATTTGTTGCAAACTATCCGCTTGTTTTTGCAATTTGTCTAATTGTGTATTTAATGAATCTTGTTGCTGTTTTTTATCTTGCAAAATGTGTGATAAACTGTCTTGTTTTTGGCTTAATTGCGATAGTAGATCACTCATTTTTTGCATTTTTTGCTGCAAATAATATTTTTTGGTCAATTCAAGTATGCGTTCCAGGGATTTTTCTTGATGTTCGGAATAATTTTCCAAATCTTTCAACTTCTTAATTAAATCTTCTTTTTTAAGTTTGTCCGCTAATTTTTTCAGTTCGTCTAATAATTTTTGCTTCTTCTTCATTTTTGCCAATTCAGCCAAACGTTTTTCCAAATCCTTTTTGGTTTCGTCTTGTTGCTTTTCAGGTAATTTGTGTAATAAATCTTTAAATTTACGAATAGATTGTTTGAAAAATGCTTCTTGTTGCTCAGATTGTTGAATAGCGTTTTGCAACATTTTTTGGGTTTGCCAATCCTGTTGCTGTTGCGATAATAATTTGTTGGATAACTTATTTAAAGTTTGTTTTTGAGCCGATATTTTATCTTTAAGACGATTAAAATCAGCGATATTTTGAGCTTGTTGCTTCAAATTTTGTAATTCTAATTGTTTGTTAGTCAGTTTATTATAATAAAAAACTTTTGATTTTACAGATTTATAGCCGTGATAAGCATCATTGTCAAAAGCTTGAAAATAATAAGCATAAGAAGCCCCGGGTTGTAAAGGAATTTTACCGGGAAATACGAATAGCGCTTGCACCAAATCGGATGAGTTTATAGGTATACTAACCCGCTTACTATGTTGGTCAGATTGATTAGTATAAACCAATTGTAAGCGGCTAATGGCATAATCATCGGAAGCGGTTAAACGATAATAATTTTGCCGGTTTAAGGTGTCTTTTTTTTCGGTAACATTGAGATGAGGTAATTCGTCTTTGATCACATGCACTTTGAAATCAGCCAATTCATAATTTTTGATATGCTTGTTAACCGGCTGTATTTGGTAACTAAAATCATGCTGTGCAACAGTATCTAAATGAAACTGATTGTCTGCAACGGGATAAAATTGAAATTGATGATTTAGACCAAAACGGATAGTGTCGGTGTGCAAAGTATGTAACTGCCAAACTATTTTGGAAGATTGAGGAAGCGTCAAGTTCGTCAAACGCTTATAAACAACCGGTTTTTTGTGTAAATAGGATGGAAAAATGACTTTTAGCTGAGTTTGTTGAATAAGTGGCGGTAATAAAACATTTAATTGATAAGTGCCTAACCGGTGTTTACCGTCAGATAATGAAAATTTTAAATTATCCGAAATAACCGGAAAATGAAATAAAAATAAAGTATCATTTTTCTTATTGAATAACAACTGTTTACCATTGATTGACAAAAATAAATCATTGGGTAAAGCATCCCCTGAGACAGCCACCCGTAAATTATAATCTTGACCCTGAATAACTTGCAAACTGTCTAAAACCGAAAAAGAATAGGGGAGTGGCGGTTCAAAATTTTGCCGGTAACTCAACACGCGTTGGTAACTTTGTTCAATGGCTTTATCGTATCGGGTTAGGCGTAAAATCAAAACTGTAAAAAGCGGAATGAGAAGCAAAGGTAAATACTTATAATTTTGTTTAAAATTAATGGCTTTTGAAAATTTAAAATATTTTAATTGCTCAGCTTTTTGCATCACGCCGGCAAGTAATAATTCGGAAGAAGAGTCCGACCGGTGCAATTGTAAAGCGTTGAGTAATTTGTCTTTGATGTCCGGAAAAAATTGACCGATAATAACCGCTGCTTTATCATCGGATAAATCTTTTCTAAAACCAAATAAATTCAATAGCGGACGTGTTAAAAACAAGATGAAAAACAGCCCTAAAACCAGCCACTGCGTATAATACAAAAAACGGCGTGTTCCGGATGGCAACCATAAAAAATATTCGATTAAAGCCGTTATAAAAAGCAATAAAAAACCGAATAAAACAAACAAAATCAAACCTTTGAACAATTCGTTCAAATAATATTTTTTAATGAATTGCCGTATTTGATTTTGTATTTGATTGAAGTCGGTCATTAGCAATGAAATAAAATACAAATATACGATAAAATGAAAGAGAAGTAGACATTATTGGAAAGTGCGAAGTGGAAAGAGGAAAGTGCGAAGCAGGTGTTATTTTGAAATATATAAAGATTTCTCGTCACTCGTTCCTCGTTCTGTCGAAATGACAGAAGTGCCTCATATTTTATAAAGAACTCTGATGACGGCGCTTCGATACATCCCGACTCTTTTGTAGTCGGGACAATCTGCGACCTAACTTTCTGCTACTTAGGTCAATGAGTGATTTTGTGACGAGAGGAACAAAAACGTACCGAAGTGACCGGTGTACAGTGTAGCATGTCATTCCGAGTGACTCCGACGAAAGTCGGGGGACGAGGAATCTCTCAATTGATACAAAGTGAGATTTCTCAGTCGTTCCTCCTTCGAAATGACAAACGTATTTTTAAATCATCCTGATAGGATTGACACTACCTGTCATTTCGAACGTAGTGAGAAATCTCTGTTTCAATGTTAAGATTTCTCAGCCGTTCCTGCGTCTCACCTTCGAAATGACAGGGATGCTTCGATGCCGGTGGCTTCGATACGATGCTCCTGCGTCACATCACTCAGCCACCTTAAACTCTGCTACTAATGTAGGTCATTGAGTGATTTTTGCGTAGCAAAAATTGTATCGAAATGACCGGTGGGGGACTCAGCCACCTAGAAAAACCAAGGAACATCAACTGTATTGTGATAACTGATAAAATCGTATTTTTGCAAAAAATAACGATAATGAAAGACGTCAGAGTAAGATTTGCCCCGAGTCCGACAGGACCTTTGCATATGGGTGGTGTGCGCACCGCCTTGTTTAACTATTTGCTTGCCAAACAAACCGGCGGTACAATGATTTTACGCATAGAAGATACCGACCAAACCCGTTTTGTGCCGGGTGCCGAAAAATATATCAAAGACAGTTTGGCATGGACCGGCATTCAATTTGACGAAGGCGTGGATGATAAAGGTGATTTTGGTCCGTATAAACAAAGTGAACGCAAAGATATTTATCAAAAATATATCAAAGAATTGTTAGATAGTGGTAAGGCCTATTACGCCTTTGATACGCCGGAAAGTTTGGATAAAATACGAAAGGCATATGAAGCCAAAGGCGAACGCTTTATGTATAACTACGCTACGCGGGAACAAATGGATAACTCGTTGAGTATGAACGCTCAAAAAGTTGCTGAAAGGATAGAAAAAGGCGAGCCGTATGTCATCCGGTTTAAAATACCGGAAAATCAAGAAATTGTTATGAAAGATTTGATTCGCGGCGAAGTGCGGGTCAATTCCAATACTTTGGATGATAAAGTTTTGATGAAAAGCGATGGTTTACCAACTTATCATCTCGCCAATATCGTTGATGACCATTTGATGCAAATCAGCCACGTAATTCGCGGTGAAGAATGGTTGCCTTCCTTGCCGTTGCACTACTTACTTTACGAAGCATTCGGTTGGGATAAGCCGCAATTTGCCCACTTACCCCTGATTATGAAACCGGTAGGTAAGGGGAAACTCA
>WFZY01000216.1 GCA_015489265.1 Flavobacteriaceae bacterium
ATTACAGCTTTTACAATTGGACTCATGGTTGCCTATCTATATTGGTTTCCACATTATATGGATGGGATATCATGGTTAAGCTTTGGGCGCTTGCGACCTTTGCATACCAATGCCGCAATTTTTGCATTTGTTGGTAATGGAATTTTTGCCGGCGCGTATTATAGCACGCAGCGTTTACTTAAAACCCGGATGTATAGCGATGCTTTAAGCCGCATACATTTTTGGGGTTGGCAGTTAATCATTGTTTTGGCTGCCATTACTATACCATTAGGTTTTACCCAAAGTAAAGAATATGCCGAACTGGAATGGCCCATTGATATTTTGGTCGCCTTAGTTTGGGTTGTCTTTACTGTTAATTTGGTAATGACGGTTGTCAGAAGACGGGTGCGACATATTTATGTGGCTATCTGGTTCTACTTATCAACAGCCGTAACCATTGCTATGTTGTATATTTTCAACAACTTGAGTTTGCCGGTAAGCTTAACATCGATGAAAAGTTATTCGATGTATGCCGGTGTTGAAGATGCGGTAGTGCAATGGTGGTATGGTCACAATGCAGTAGCATTTTTCTTGACCACACCTATTTTAGGTTTAATGTATTATTTTGTGCCAAAGGCGGCTAAACGTCCAATTTATTCTTACAGATTATCAATCATTCACTTTTGGTCTTTAATCTTTATTTATATTTGGGCAGGACCACACCACTTGTTGTATTCAGCAGTGCCTGAATGGGCACAAATTTTGGGAACTATTTTCTCTGTGATGTTGATTTTCCCGTCTTGGGGCGGTATGATTAACGGCTTATTGACCTTACGAGGTGCTTGGGATCGCGTTCGTGAAGACCCGATTTTGAAAATGTTTGTGGTGGCCATAACATCCTATGGTATGAGTACTTTTGAAGGTCCGATGTTATCTACAAAATCTTTAAATGCCATTGCGCACTTTACCGACTGGATTGTAGCACATGTTCACGTAGGTACCCTAGGTTGGAACGGGTTTATGGTCATGGGTATGTTGTATTGGATGGTGCCGCGATTATATAAAACCAAACTATATTCTATAAAATTAGCCAATCAGCATTTCTGGATTGGGACTATTGGTATTTTATTCTATGTAATACCGATGTATGCGGCAGGATGGTTACAAGCTATCATGTGGAAACAATTTAATCCGGATGGCACCTTAAAATACGGTGAATTCATGGATACCGTGACCGAAATTTTACCCATGCACTATATGCGTGCCATTGGCGGTACTTTATACTTGATTGGTGCCTTACTTTTGGTTTACAATTTGATTAAAACGGTTCAAGGGCATACCGTTGAAGATACAGCAGCAGAAGCCGCACCTCTCAAACCAATTCCGGCAGCCCGTCAAAAAGGTGAGGATTTTCATAATTGGTTAGAAAGACGCGGTGTATTGTTTACTGTTTTGGCTTTGATTGCTACAGCTATTGGTGGTGCCGTTGAAATCATCCCGACAATTTTTATCGATTCCAATATCCCGAAAATAGCTAGCGTGAAGCCCTATACACCGCTTGAATTGGAAGGTCGTGATATCTATGTTCGTGAAGGTTGCTACAACTGCCACTCTCAAATGATCAGACCCTTCCGTAGTGAAGTAGAACGTTATGGCCCTTATTCCAAAGCCGGTGAATATGTCTATGACCGACCATTCCAATGGGGTTCCAAACGTACCGGTCCGGATTTATTACGTGAAGGAGGTAAACGCCCTAATTTGTGGCATTTTAACCATATTTACGAACCGGAATCTATGATGTATGGTTCTATTATGCCCAATTATAAATGGATTATAACCAACGACTTAGATGCTTCGGATATCCAAGCTAAAATGAAAACGCTTAGAAAACTCGGCACTAAGCTTGCTGACGGCACAGAATATTATACTGACGAGTATATTGCCAATGCGCCTAAATTATTAGAAAAGCAAGCCAAAGAAATAGCAGCCGATTTGGAATCCAATAATGTCGAATCAACAGAAGCCTATGCCAAAGCTTTTGGTAAACAAAAGGTAGATTTGAGCAAAAAAGAAATCGTTGCATTGATTGCCTACTTGCAACGTTTAGGAACCGATACAACTAAAAAAGTTGAAACTGCTAAAAATTAATATATGTTACGTCATATCAAAGATTATCTGGCATCTCATCCGGGATTAAACTTTTTCGGTGTTTTTCCCATCGTATTATTTACCATTATTATGATTTTGGTATTAATATATGTATTTGGGGTGTCGGATAAACATATTGATGAACTTAAAAATTTTCCATTAAACGACCAAAACGATACAGATTATGGCAAAAAAGAATGAATCGGCTTTTGACAGACTTTTAAAAAAACTGACCAAAGCCACTCCTATAGAACAAGAA
>WFZY01000217.1 GCA_015489265.1 Flavobacteriaceae bacterium
ACTCAAAACCATGATTCGCAGCAATCCGGGCGTTGTCAAACTTCAAAATGCCACGGTAGTCGATAAGAAAGCATGGCGGGATTTGGAATAAAATTTAGTTATAAGTGGAAAGTGGAAAGTGGAAAGCGACAAAGTGCGAAGTGCCTAGTGAAAATGATAAAGTGTATTTCAATTTCTTTATTTACATTTAATGGATGGCTACTCTTTATTTTCAAGCATAGGGACAAAGCGGAATAAACCGTGAGAAGTTTCGGTAATATTTCCTTGGTTATCTTTGGTTAGCAATTTCATTTCTTGCGCATCATGTCCGACAGGAATAATTAAGCGTCCACCCGGCTTGAGTTGCTCCAACAAAGCATCCGGAATATAAGGTGCTGCTGCCGTTACAATAATTTTATCAAAAGGGGCATACAAAGGCAAGCCCTTATAACCGTCACCGTAGCCGGCATATTTGAGACGAATACCTATTTTTTCTAAATTTTGCTTGGCTTTCAGATATAATTCTTTGATACGCTCTACGGTATAAACTTTAGCGCCCAAACTATGTAAAATAGCTGCTTGATAGCCGGATCCCGTTCCTATTTCCAAAACCTTTTCACCGGATTCAACAGCTAAAAGTTCCGTTTGAAATGCCACCGTATAGGGTTGCGAAATAGTTTGTCCGGCAGCTATGGGAAAAGCTTTGTCTTGATAAGCATGCGGCTCAAACGCCGATTCCAATAACAAATGCCGGGGTATTTTGGCAATAGCGGTTAAAACTTTTTTATCTTTAATCCCTTTATTAATAAGCGTTTGAACTAATTGGTTTCGCAAACCTTGATGTTTTGGGGTGTCTCTCATGAACAGTATTTAATTTTGGCTCTAAAATACATATTTTCATAGGAAAAATCCATAAAAAAATGTAAATTTGTTACCATTCAAAAATCATTGTTAATCAAAAAAATAGAATACTATGAATAAAGTTGCAGTTATAGGTGCCGGTACTATGGGAAACGGTATTGCGCATGTTTTTGCCCAATCGGGGTATGAAGTTAATCTGATAGACGTTTCAAAAAATGCTTTGGACAGAGCTTTAGATACCATCACCAAAAACTTGATGCGGTTGCTCAAAAAAGAAAAAATTGACGAAGCTACCAAAGAACAAACGCTTAAAAATATCACTACTTTTGACAATATGGAAGCCGGTGTAAAAGGGGTCGATTTGGTGGTTGAAGCAGCCACTGAAAACATCAATCTCAAACTCAAAATTTTTAAAGATTTGAGTGAACTGACACCGGAAAATGTCATTTTGGCTTCAAATACATCATCTATTTCCATTACAACTATTGCAGCGGTAACCAACAGACCGGACAAAGTTATCGGTATGCATTTTATGAATCCGGTACCGATTATGAAATTGGTAGAAATCATTCGTGGTTATTCCACTTCCGACGAAACCTATCAAACGATTGAAAGTTTATCAAAAAAGCTGGGTAAAGTACCGGTTGAAGTCAATGATTATCCCGGATTTGTTGCTAACAGAATCTTGATGCCGATGATCAACGAAGCCATTGAAACACTTTACAACGGTGTTGCCGGTGTACAAGAAATTGATACCGTGATGAAATTGGGTATGGGACATCCGATGGGTCCCTTACAACTGGCCGACTTTATCGGACTGGATGTTTGTTTAGCCATCTTAAATGTCATGTATGACGGCTTTAAAAATCCGAAATATGCCCCTAATCCTTTGTTAGTTAAAATGGTAGAAGCCGGTAAATACGGTGTTAAATCCGGTGAAGGTTTTTACGATTATTCCGAAAGCAAAAAAGCTGAAGTAGTCGCCAAACAGTTTAGAAAATAATATCAAATTCTTACACCTTATCCTATTGGATAAACTAATTTGTATTTGGTATTAATGAGTATAAAATTCATTATCATCATAAAAAAAAACCTACCGAACAACAATCCGGTAGGTTTTATTTTATTAAAAACTAACTTACTACTAATATTTCATCACTACAGCATTGATATTCATACCGGCACCAACTGACGCCAACATGATAATATCTCCTTTTTGTAAATCTTGATTTTCCAATTCACCTTTTCTAACCAAATCCATTAAAGTAGGAATTGTTGCCACAGAACTATTACCCAACTTATTGATACTCATAGGCATAATGTGTTCAGGCATCGGTTTTTTAAACAGACGGTAAAATCGTTTGACAATTTGCTCGTCCATTTTTTCATTGGCTTGGTGGATAAATACCTTTTTAATATCATCAATATCAAATCCACTCTCGTCCAATGCCGCTTTCATGGCAGCAGGCACTTCGGTTAAAGCGTACTCATATATTTTATGACCCTGCATCCTGATAAATTTGGCTTTCGGATTGTAATCAGGATTAAAAGACCGGTCATTAAAAAGCAGTTCGGCTTGCGGATGTGCATGAGAAACGGTTTTATATGAATATATACCGGCACCATTTTCATCCGTATTGAGTTTTACAACCACCGCACCGGCACCATCGGCAAAAATCATCGCATCGCGATCATAAGGGTCCACAACACGTGATAAAGCTTCTACTCCAATAACCAAAGCATATTTGGCATCACCGGCTTTCATAAATTGGTTAGCCATAATCAATGCTTGCAACCAACCCGGACAACCGAAAATAACATCAAAAGCAATGGCTTTGGGATTGGCTAACTTTAAACGGTGTTTGACCCTTGAAGCTACTGCCGGCATAAAGTCGGAAAAGTAATTGTCTTTTTCCACATCACCGAAATTAGTAGCCGCAATAACATAATCCAAATCATCCGGATTGATACCGGAATCTTCGATAGCGCGTCGTGCCGCCACAACTGCCATATCCGAAGCGACTTTATCATCATCAAGCCACCGGCGTTCTTCGATACCTGTAATAGCTTTAAATTTTTCTATTATAATTTCATTAGGTGTATCAAATTTCTTAGCATTGGTATCATAAAATTCCCAATCTAAAAAATGTGAATTAGGAACAACATTGGTAGGAATATAACTTCCAATACCTATAATTTCTGCTTTAACTTTTGCCATAATTAAACAAATTTAGCTGCGAAATTACATAAAAAAGCCACAATACCAAATATTAAAAGCTAAAATTAACACAAAACAGACAGGTTTTTTGTAATAACTGTTGAAAAATAAGGCGCTATGTTGTTTTATATGGGTAATAATAAATTAGGTTCAAGAATCATATAATCATGGGATTATCTTTTTAAATAATTTCACCCATACTGGGTTTATGTTTTTTAACGTCATAAATTTTCTATAAATATATCACCCCTTCGGGGTTCAATGGTGTGTTTATTACTGTTCTGTCTATAAATATATCACCCTTACAAGG
>WFZY01000218.1 GCA_015489265.1 Flavobacteriaceae bacterium
TACCATGAGCCGTTGTTACCGTCACCATCATTTAAAAAATTATAAGTATAATGGGACGGAAATTGGTTTTGAACATCTGCTGCCGATGTGTTATGTGTCCGGTTGATTTCATAAGTAAAATTGTAGGCAATACCACTTGATTGGGCACAACTGCCGTTTGATTGGTTAAAGATTGGTCTAAAATAGGGTTGCGTGGTGTTATCTAAACTGGTAGGTAAACTGTTTACATTCTTTTGTAAATCAGTATGTGAGAGTTCAACTAATGGTATTTTAGCCAATTCCGCTTTACTAGGAACCCGTAAGCCGCCAACTATCCATGGCTCGCCGTTTGGGTCTGGATTGACATTTCTTAAGTTTTGTGCATTAAGATTTAATGATAAACTAATTATGAAGCTTAAAAAAATATACTTTTTCATGTGATATTAAATGTTGGATTATTATTAATAAATGATTTTACAGCTATCAAAGCTAATATTTTTTTTGTTTCCTTAATATTTTTTAAGAAAAATTTATAAAAGATATTCTTAAATTTGGATAAAATAGGGCTTTTTACATCCGTATATTTTTTGTTACTTTGTGCCGGTCAAAACCATTTTAAACATGAATCCGGTATTGACGCATTAAAATAAACAAACAGATGAAAATTATAGATCATCTTTCTTCAGATAAAACCGATAAACCGGCAGTAGTGACTATCGGTTCATTTGATGGCGTACATTTGGGACATCAAAAGGTTTTAACCGATTTGAAAAAAATAGCAGAGAAAGATAATGCCCGGACGGTAGTGGTTAGTTTTGAGCCGCATCCCAGAATTTTTTTTAATCCGCAAACCGATTTGCGTTTATTGACAACGGCTGAAGAAAAAGCAAATTTGTTGTCTCAACAAAACATAGATGAATTGTTGTTGCAAAAATTTGATAAGGATTTTGCCGGACAAGATGCCGAAACTTTTGTTAAAAGGTTAGTTGAAAATCTGAATATGAAAGATTTGTTAATCGGGTATGACCACAGATTTGGTAAAGATAGAAAGGGTACATTTGATTTTGTAAAATCTTTGGAACCCAAATACGGTTTTAAAACGCATAAAATAGAACCCTTATTACTTGACGGACAAGCCATTAGTTCCAGTATCATTAGAAAAGCTTTGCAAAATGGTGATGCGAATTTGGCACAAACCTATTTGGGACGTCCATATGTGCTAACAGGACGCGTGGTTGAAGGTAACCGTTTGGGAAGAACTTTGGGTTTTCCGACAGCAAATATCAGCGTTGATAATCCTTACAAACTGATTCCAAAGCAAGGGGTTTATCTCGTTAAATCAATCATTAATCAAAAACCCGTTTTTGGAATGATGAATATCGGTTATCGACCGACCATTGACGGAAAAAAACAAATAATGGAAATCCATTTTTTTGATTTTAACGGCGATTTATACGGCAAAACCATTCCGGTTTATTTTTTAGAACGTTTGCGTGACGAACAAAAATTTCCAAATTTGGAAGCGCTACAAAATCAATTGAAAAAGGATGCAGAGCTGTCGCGTCGGATGATTTCAGAATTTTTTCTTAATCATAAATAAGTATTGCTATCCTTTGCGTTCGTTCGGAATGCTACCTTGTGTGGTAGTTTGATACATTTAATCCGCTTTGTTGTCTAAAAGCCAATCCACGGCATTTATATGTTTTACACCATTATAGTTTCCCGTTTCATAGTCCATTGTGATAAGTATTCTTTCGTTAAAATCCGGAATTTTATGAAACGGTGCCAATTCGCGTTCCAGTGTTTTTTTATCTTTAACCGTGTATGCAACTTGGATATATTTTGTATAACCGGTTTTGTTTCTGACTACAAAATCAACCTCGAGATGAGCCGCTTTACCTATCCATATTTGATAATTTCGACGTAATAATTCAAGATAAATAACATTTTCAAGCAGATGTCCCATATCTGCGGCAAGGTCTTTTCCTAATAATGCGTATCGCAAACCTAAATCTACGAGATAATATTTTTCTTGTGTTGCCAAATGCTGTTTCCCCTTAATGTCATATCGATTTACTTTATAAAAAAGATATGCGTCTGCAAGCATGTCAATGTATTTCGATACCGTTTTATTATCAATTTTTTTTCCGTTTGCCGTAAGCACCCTTGCAATGTTTCTTGCCGAAACTTTTGAACCTACACTGTCAATTAGAAATTTAACAACTTCGTAATAAGATGCTTCATGGTAAATTGTGTATCTTTTTTGTATGTCATTTTCATAGATATTTCGAAAAACCGTTTTCAGATAATCATA
>WFZY01000219.1 GCA_015489265.1 Flavobacteriaceae bacterium
TGACTGAAAAACCATTTGTTAGCATTGTCTGTATAACTTATAATCACGAAAAATTCATTCGAGAAACTTTGGAGGGTTTTTTGATGCAAAAAACAGATTTTGCGTATGAAATTTTGATACATGACGATGCTTCAACCGATGCGACAGCCGAAATTATTAAAGTATATCAAAAACAGTATCCGGATTTAATCAAACCCGTCTTTCAAACAGAAAATCAATGGTCTAAACTACCGGTGGGAATCAATGCCCGGTTTAATTTTCCGAGAGCGCAAGGTCAATATATCGCCATGTGTGAAGGTGATGACCAATGGATAGACCCCTATAAATTGCAAAAACAAATCAATTTTCTTAAAAGTCATCCCGAATATATTTTGTGCGGCACCGATGTTGAAAGATTTGATGTGAATGCCGGAAAAACAGCTAAATCGTTGAATAAAAAATTTGGCGAAATAAGCTTAAATGATATGTTGTATCGTAATCCTATTACAACTTGCACGGCTGTTTTTAAAAATATAGATTTTAAATCGCAACTGCTTCCTAATTATTATCAATTTACAGTCGGTGATTGGCCGCTTTGGTGTAGTTTGATGCAATACGGCAAAGCTTACAACTTACCACAAGTTACAGCCCGCTATAATATTCACGCTAAGGGTATGGTGTCGGGGCGTAGTTTGTCAAAAACTTTATACAGCAAACTTCACGACCGGATTTTATTGTGCAATGATTTTCCGGATAAAAAAGACATCATCAAAAAACACGGTTACAGAATATTGTTTCATTATATCAAAAATTCTTTAAAATTTCGCCCGAAATATGCCTTATCTTTATGGCGTAATAAA
Organism: Flavobacteriaceae bacterium; assembly: GCA_015489265.1. Classification (GTDB taxonomy): domain Bacteria; phylum Bacteroidota; class Bacteroidia; order Flavobacteriales; family Flavobacteriaceae; genus WGBX01. The sequence continues at coordinate 840 of WFZY01000219.1, forward strand.
AAAATCATTTGGGATTTCTTACGGAAATAAATCAATAAAACAACAGGAAGATGCCGTTAACGGACAACATATCAAAACCGGAGATAATCCGAAGTCTGCAACCGATTAATCACCGGTTTTTTCATATTGACGATTTAGATTTATATGCTCAAAAAATATTGAATTCCGGTAAAGCGGAAGTTATCAGAGATCGTGCCGGTAAACTGCTGTCTTACATTTTGTATTATGACAATCAAGCAGATATTTTTATTTCAATGGTCTGGACGCACCCGCAACATCAAGGAAAAGGATTGGCCAAAAAAACATTGCAAAATCTCATTGAAAAAACAGGAAAAAATATCGTGTTGGAAGTGCATCAAGACAATCCGGCAAAATATTTATATGAAAAAGCGGGATTTAAACCGATTAAACAAGCAAATGATTTATTGACCATGAAACTGGAACGTGTATGAATGTAGCCGTAATGCAACCTTATATTTTTCCTTATTTGGGATATTTCAATCTCATAGAAGCCGGTGATTTATTGGTGTTTTATGATGATGTAAATTTTGTAAAAAAAGGTTGGATACACCGGAATAGAATCTTGTTAAACGGTAAGGATTTTTTATTTACAATCCCGCTGGATAATGCCAGTCAGAATAAATTAATTGGAAACATCGATACCAAATTTGATGACAGATGGCGTCAAAAATTTTTTAAAAACATCCGTTTTGCTTACCAAAAAGCACCGTTTTATGAACCGGTTTCGGAATTAATCCACAGCGTATTTGCCCAAAATGATAAAATCGCCCGGCTCAATATCAAAAGTATCCAAGCGGTTTATGACTATTTGGGATGCTCTTTAAACTATTGTCTTTCATCCAAACAATTTCCCGATACAAAAGGGATGGATAGAGCCGACCGGTTAATAAAAATTACCAAACTGGCAGGCGGACAAAAATATATTAATTTAGCAGGCGGACAAACCTTATATGATAAATCTTATTTTGAGCAAAATGGCGTTGAATTAAATTTTTTAGAAAGTGATTTGCCAACGTATCCGCAAGGGAAACAAAAAGATTTTATAAAGGGGCTGTCCATTATTGATATTCTGATGTATAACGACATTGATGTGGTTAAAGAAATGTTTAATGCCTATCGAATTTTTTAATAAGATGAAGCAACCCAAGGTATCGGTCATAATGATGACCTATCAACACGAAACAAGTATAAGGAAAGCCGTAGAAGGCGTATTGATGCAAAAAACCAATTTTCCTTTTGAGTTGATTATTGCCGATGACGCTTCGCCCGATGATACGCATAAAATTGTAAATCAAATAATTAAAGAAAATAATGCCACGCACATTATTAAATATACCAAACATCGATTGAACAAAGGGATGCATCAAAATTTTTTTTGGGCTTATAAGCAAACCCAAGCCAAATACATTGCCTTATGCGAAGGCGATGATTATTGGACAGATGAAAATAAACTACAAAAACAAGTGGATTTTTTAGAACAACATCCCGAATATATTTTATGCGCCACAGACGTAACCAGAGTGGAAACCGCAACCGGACAAATTCAACCGAGTTTAAATAAAATATTCGGCGATATTACATTAGATGATATCTTGTATCGTAATCAAATCACCACTTGCACGGCTCTATTTAAAAAAATAGATTTTGATACGCAATTAATCCCAAATTTTGACCGTTTTACAGTAGGCGATTGGCCGCTTTGGTGCAGTTTGTTACGCTATGGCAAAGCTTATAATATGAAAGAAATTACCGCCCAATACAATATTCATCAAGGGGGCATGGTATCGGGACGCAGTTTGACCAATACTTTATACAGCAAGCTTCACGACCGGATTTTGCTTTGTAACACTTTTCCGGACAAGAAAAACATCATCAAAAAACATGGTAATCGAATTCTTTTACATTACATCAAAAATGCTTTACTGTTAAAAAAAACTTATATCAACAGTTTGTGGCAACAAAAATCCTTAATTTTAAAATATATTTCAAAATAGTTTGGACAAAAAACTTAAAATATTATACCTGATAGATACGCTTGAAACCGGCGGTGCCGAAAAAAGTTTGGTGGAATTGGCTATTCACAATAAAGATATCAATCCGGTTTTTGTGCATATTTATAAAGGTGCCGGCTTAAAACCGGTTTTACAAAAGCACAACATACCGGTATATAGTTTGGATTTGTCCACAGCTTATGGTTTTAAAGAAGCCCGTCGCCAACTCAAAACTTTGATACAAGAGTTGAAACCCGATGTCATTCACGCAACTTTATTGCGTTCCGAATTGATTATCCGCAGATTGAAAAACGATTTAAACATTCCTTTGGTGGGCAGTATCGTCAGCAATTCGTATGCGCCGTCCCGCTACAAAGATTTAAATCTGCAACGCCGTCTGAAATTGAAATTTTTTCAATATTACAACCGTTTTACCGCCGGAAAAGTAGATAAATTTATAGCCAATTCCGAAAGTATCCGGCAATCCGCCATCAAGCATTTGCATATTGCCCCCGAAAAAATTCAAGTCATTTACCGCGGCAGACAAGCCGGTAAGTTTAAGCCATTGCCGGCTGAACAATTACAAGCCTTAAAACAAGAACTAAGCATAGACCGCCAAAAAGTATTCTTAACTGTCGGACGTTTGATTAAAACCAAAGGACATATTGAAATCATTGAAGCATTTGACGGGTTACTCAAAACCCATCCGGACTGCGTTTTGTTGATTGCCGGTGACGGACCCGAAAAAAACAATTTAAACCGTCTTATAACGGAATTAAAACTCGAAAAATCTGTAAAATTATTAGGCAATCGCTCTGATGTGCCGGCATTGCTACAACTGGCGGATATATTTGTATTTGCCAGCCGTTTGGAAGGATTGCCCGGCGCTTTGATAGAAGCTATGTTTGCCGGTAAATTGATCATTAGTTCCGATATACCCGAAAATCTGGAATGTGTATCGCCCCAAGACGCCCTAATTTTTAAAACCGGTGATATGCAAGCCCTGCAAAACTTGATGCGGCAAGCGGTTGAAAATTTTGATGATTTAAAATTTTTAGGGGAACGCGCCCGTAAAACTGCCCTGCAAAAATTTGAATTGTCATCCATCATCAAACAATATAATGCGCTTTATCACGATGTAATTAAAAATGCTATGCAATGAAAATATTACAATTAGTAACCAAAAGACAATATCGCGGTGCGGAAGTTTTTGCTTACAATTTAAGCAAACAATTACTGGCTGAAGGTCATGAGGTTATTTTTGCCGGATTGTATCAAAACGATGATAAAGTCTTAGAGTTGGATGGAGCTGTAAATACCGATTTAAGTCCTAAAAAAACCGGATACTTTTCTTTAAAAACCGCTTGGCGATTAATAAAATTAATTCAAAAAGAACAACCGGATATCATACAAAGCAATGGGTCGGACACTTTGAAATATGCGGTTTATGCTTCATTCTTTTTTCCAAAAATTCCGGTTTTGTATCGCAATATCAGTATGATTAGCAAATGGTTCAATCACCCCTTGAAGAAACGTTTTAACCAAATACTCTTCAAGCGCGTTTCTTTTGTCACGTCGGTAGGGACTTTTGCAGCTAACGACTTTATCAAAAGTTTAAATTATCCGGCTGAACGTGTGCAAGTGATCCGGCGAGGTATTCCATTGATAGAAGTAGATAAAAACAATTCTAGACAAATCCTAATCCGGCAATTTAATTTGAATCGGGATGATAAGACAGTTGTTCATATCGGGAATTTCAGCCCCGAAAAAAACCACCGTTTTTTATTGGATGTTTTTGAAAGACTTAAAACTAAAAACCCAAATATTAAATTGATTTTGGTCGGAAAAGGTGTTTTGTTTAAAGACATAGAAGCAGAAATAAAAGGCCGAAACTTACAAGACACTGTTTTTTTAACCGGTTTTCGTAAGGATATCCCTTATATTCTTGCCGGTGCCGACTTGTTTGTGTTAAGCAGTTTGGTCGAAGGGGTGCCGGGCGTAATATTGGAAGCCGGCGCTCAAAAAGTGCCGAGTGTTGCCATTGATGTCGGTGGGGTTTCAGAGGTTTTAATTAACGGAAAAACCGGTATTTTGTTACCTGATTTTGATAAGGATAAATTTGAACAAGCCGTTTTAAATTTACTACAAAACGATACTTTACGCTTGCAAATGGGAGAAAATGCATACGATTTGGTCAAAAATAATTTTAATAACGCACAAAGCGGCAAAAAGTTTATTGAATTGTATCAAAATCTATTGAGAAAGTCTATATAATCCGGTATTGATGATGTATTTTAAAGTTTTATCAAGCGACATTTTATAAGAAATAATACACAAAACCAAAAGACATTGTTCTCACATCAAGAACTTTTCCATTTAAAGTAACATCATTTTTAAGAAGATTGTTTAGTCCGTAGTAAAAATTAAAGTTCCAAGTGCCATAGCCCGCCGATACATTGAGTCCGTATTGCCAATTGCGAATTATCTTGATGTCTTGAAAAGTTATATCAATATTGTCGGTTACATAATTAGATTTGGTTTTATAAACATATGAAGCTGTTACACCGGCATAAAGCCGCCAAAATTTGTATTTGTCGAGGGTGCTGCCCCGCCAACGGATTTCAAAAGGAATGTCAATTTTGTTTAAGGAAAACGAATTGCTTTTATAACTGACATTTTGCAAAATAGTGTAAGAAACTTTTCCGGTTTGTTCATTGACACTGACTCTTAAATTTTGATAATAGGTTTCCCAAGATAAACCCAAGCCCAGACCAATCCCAAAATTTCGCCGTTCATTGAGCGGAATATCTCTGATAAAACCAAGTTTGATATTATTGGAAAAACCGTTTTGCGTCATGTTTTCAGGCAAGTTTTTCAGCACTGTATATGAAATGCCAAAGTAAAATTGATCTTCCAGATAATGAGGGTCAGGATTATATAAAGAATCTATAGGGATGTTTTGTTGTGCAAACCCTATCATACTAAAAAATATCAAAACTTTTAAGAAAAAACGTTTCATCGATTTTAAATAATTATTGTCCGGTAAATTTACAATAATTCTGCTCAACATAAAGTTCTATCGCAAATTTAGTGATTATTGATGAAATGATATTATTAGATAAATGTAAATTATGTTTTTATTTAACAACAAAAAAACAGCCCAATATAAATTGAGCTGTTTTGATTTAAATAATGCGAAATCCAGGTTAATCATCGTGGTCGTGTCCTTCGCAATCCATTATATCATCAAAGTTATTTTCGATTATATCTTGCAAAGCAGGGTTGGAAGTGTCGTTGATTCTAATCACGCCGTCAGCATCGACTGTGGCAGTTGCAAAATCTACACCGGAAAATAA
>WFZY01000220.1 GCA_015489265.1 Flavobacteriaceae bacterium
GCATCTAAGCCGGTAATTTCTTTGAGATAATCTTTTAGATTTTCTATAACAACTTGATAACCTGCTGCTTGTTCCAACGGCACAAACGGATGTAAACCATTCCATTTATCCCAACTGATCGGAAACATTTCGGTAGAAGCATTGAGTTTCATAGTACAAGAGCCCAAAGGAATCATTGAATGGGTCAAAGATAAATCACGACGTTCTAATTTTTTGATATACCGCATCATTTCAGTTTCCGAATGATAGGCATTGAAAACGGGCTGTTGCATAAAGGCATCCGTTCGCAGTAATTCATCGGGAATAACAGCAATTTCGTCTTTAATTTGCGGCAAAACCTTTTCAAAAGCAAATATTTTTAAAATGTTTGCTACATCAGTATCGGTTGTATTTTCATCTAATGATACCGCTACCAATTTATCGCCATGATAATAATTAAAATTAATTTTTGCGGCTTCAGCTGCCGGACGGATTTTGTCAACTTCGGCAGGAATCAGCAAAGTATCAAAGAACACATCATGCACCGGTTTGTACCCCAATTCTATCAAACCGAAATATAATTTTTTGGTCAACCGGTGGATATTTCCGGCTATTTCTTTGAGCCCTTCGGGTCCCTGATAGACGGCATACATCCCGGACAAAACTGCCAAAAGCACTTGTGCCGTACAAATATTAGAAGTAGCTTTTTCGCGCTTGATATGTTGTTCACGGGTTTGCAAAGCCATTCGCAGTGCTTTATTACCTTGTGCATCAAGCGTTACGCCGATAATTCTACCCGGGATATGACGTTTATAAGATGCTTTTGCCACAAAATAGCCCGCATGCGGTCCACCATATGCCATAGGCAAACCAAAACGTTGGGTACTACCGACTACCACATCAGCACCCCATTTGGCAGGCGGTGTCAATAAGGTCAAAGCCATTAAATCAGCAGCTACAGCCAATGGAATTTCATATTCTTTCAAACGGCTACTAAACACACTATAATCATTAATTTTTCCGGATGCTGCAGGATATTGCACCAAAGCACCAAAGAAATTTTCATCAATTAACGCCGTTCTGAAATCCCCTTTTATAATTTCAATATCCAATGCTTCGGCTCTGGTTTCTAAAACTGCCAAAGTCTGCGGAAAAATATCCAAATCGACAAAAAAGCGGTTTACGCCTGCTTTTTTTTGTTTCCGGCTTCGGTTGTTATAAAACATCAACATAGCTTCGGCTGCAGCTGTTGCTTCGTCTAATAAGGACGCATTGGCTATATCCAAACCGGTGAGTTCGGTCAGCATGGTTTGGTAATTGAGCAGAGCTTCTAAGCGACCTTGAGAGATTTCAGGTTGATAAGGTGTGTAAGAGGTGTACCAAGCCGGATTTTCCAAAATATTACGTTGAATGACACCGGGCATAGTCGTACTGTAATACCCGAAACCGATAAAGGATCGAAACAACTTGTTTTTTTGAGCCAATTTTTCGATATGTTCCATAAATTCCGGTTCGGTCATAGCCGGCGGCAAATTCAAATCGTGTTTGAGCCGGATATTATCGGGTATGGTTTCATAGATTAATTGGTCTATATCTTTGACCCCGATAGTTTGGAACATTACGGGCAAATCTTTATCACGCGGTCCGAGATGACGGTATATAAATGTATTGGTATTCATTGCTTATCTAATTATTTTGAACAAAAAACCCTGCACCATATGGCACAGGGTTTTTATGATTTATTTTCCAAATTTTTGAGCGGTTTTTTCAGCTACTTTTACAATTAAATCGCGGGCTTTTTGCATGGATTCCACCGGTACAAATTCATAAGGTCCGTGAAAATTGAGTCCACCGGCAAAAACATTAGGGCAAGGCAATCCTTTAAAAGACAATTGCGCTCCGTCAGTACCACCGCGAATGGCTTTAATTTTGGGTTTGATACCTAAATCCAACATAGCTTCTTCAACCAAATCAACCACATGCTTAACCGGTTCAATTTTTTCACGCATATTGTAGTATTGGTCTTCTAATGCTACTTCAACGGTTCCTTCACCATATTTTTGATTGAAATCTGCTGCCACTTCTTCAAAAAAATTCTTACGGTCTTCAAATTTTTGACGGTCGTGATCGCGAATGATGTAATGCAATTCGGTTAATTCTACATCACCTTTCATATTATGTAAATGATAAAAGCCCTCATAGCCCTCGGTTGTTTGGGGTGTTTCGTTAGCAGGAAATGCTTTGATAAAATCAGCTGCAATCAACATAGAGTTAATCATTTTGTCTTTGGCATAGCCCGGATGCACACTTTTACCGTTAATTTTTACTTTGGCACCGGCAGCGTTAAAGTTTTCAAATTCCAATTCGCCTACTGTAGAGCCGTCCATGGTATAAGCCCAGTCTGCACCGAATTTTTCAACATCAAATTTATGCGCTCCCAAACCTATTTCTTCGTCGGGATTAAAACCAACCCGAATTTTACCGTGTTTGATTTCAGGATGTTGGATTAAATAATCCATGGCATCCATTATTTCTGCCACACCGGCTTTGTCATCAGCACCGAGCAGAGAATTACCATCGGTATGAATCAAAGTTTGTCCTATATAATCTTTTAATTCGGGAAAATAATCCGGTGATAAAACCAGTCCTTTTTCTTTATTTAAAATGATATCACCTCCATCATAATTTTCAACAAATTGCGGATTGACATTGGCACCACTGTAATCAGGTGCCGTATCATAATGTGCAATAAAACCGACAACCGGTACATCTTTATCTATATTGGACGGCAAAGTGGCATACACGTAGCCATTATCATCTATTTCGACTTCTTGCATCCCGATATCTTTTAAATCTTTGACCAATTCATGAGCAATATTCCATTGTTTTTCGGTACTCGGGGTTGTATTGGATTCGGGGTCGGATTGTGAATCTATTTTGACATATTTGATAAAACGTTCTATTAATTTTTCCATATCTTTAATTTTTGTTTCAAAAGTAAGCTTTGTTTTAAAAATAAAAAAGAATTTTAGGCATTTTTTAATAAAAAA
>WFZY01000221.1 GCA_015489265.1 Flavobacteriaceae bacterium
GAACTAAATACTATTGGTGGTGATGGTAACGGACAACATTTCGGTGTTATTAATAGTTTGCTTTCTACAGGTTCCGGAGAGCTGGTTGGATCTAGTAATATTATAGGTTATGATTTTTATACACAGCAAGCTACCAATGCTTCCGGTGATGAAGTGGGAACGCTGAATTCTGTTAATTCAACCGGTGCAGGTTTGCATTATGGTAATGTGAATTTTATTGGCTATGATCACATCAATAAAACTGAAATAAATAGTGATGGTATTCATATAGGGACAGGCAATTTATTAGCTGGCGGGCAAACCGGTAGCGCTCTGCAAGGTTTACAAGTCGGAACAAGTAATGTTATTATTGCCAAATCGGATGCTGCCAGTGCAACCAGTTTAGGATTACAATATGGTTCAATGAATATTATAGGACGCAATCCTTCAGAACCTTTATCAGGTAATACTAATAACGGTGACGGGACACATTATGCTACATACAATGAAGTTGCTGATTCCGGCAATGGCTTGCATATCGCATCATATAATAAGGTTACAGCCGACGGTGCAGGACAGCATATTGCTGTTTTTGGTGAAGTGGATGCTGCCGATAATACAGCTTTTGCAGGAGCATTTAAAGGTGATGTTACTGCACGAAACTATGTAACGACTATTCCGTTTTTGTCAGGTAGAAAATTGACTAATACCAACTCGTCATATGCTGATTATCTATATGTTGGTTCAGCTCTTGATCCTACTATTTTCAATAAATTAGGACAAATAGAAGTAAAAATGATTGTTAGAGTATATTCTAAGACTGGCTCTAACAGTTCGCATATCTTTAGATTACATGCTAGAAATAATACACAAAATATTTATCCCATTGATCAAAATGATACTTGGACTTGGACAGCTTTTCCTAGTGGCAGATATATGGTTTCAAGTGAATGGAAAGTATGGAATGCCGGTACAGACAATTGGTACTTGAGTCTAAATACCAGAAATGTTGGGGGAACTAGTATCAGTATTGACCAAGTTTATATATTAGTTAGACCTGTTCAATTTTAAGATAGATTAAACTTTTTATTTTAATGCCCGGCTACTTAAGTCGGGCATTATTTATGAAATATAAAAACAACCAAAATATAGGCATAGCTTCCAACCAAAATGCCGTATAATAAAAAGACTTTTCGGCATTGGACCGGTAACTCATCAAGGTAGATAGAAAAATAACCAATTCATTTAACCAATTGATAGGATTGTTATAAATGATAAAATTCAATCCGGATAAAATAATAAAGAAGATGAAATAAATACTAAACATACGATTTGGAAACAATTGGGGTAGTGTCTTTAACTCTGTCTGATCAATCAAAATATCCCGTTTGTCAAAACCAAGGGTTAACATGATTACAAAGAAAAATACCAAAATAGTTTTTAATAAAATATTAAAATCGATATTATTAAAATGCGGAAGCAAAACTACCAATCCTGCCCATACAAAACCGACTATTAAAATTTTAATGATACCGTTATCCCGAAATTTCGGTACATTCTGATAGTCAAAATTGTATAAAAAAGTAATAATGAATAATGGAATCATGGCCAGTTGTACAATTAAATTTAATCTGATGAAAGACCAAATACTAACCAATGTCATCAACCCTAAAAACATCATTACAGCCCCTTTATACTTAACATAATATTTTTTGATAAAAAAGCGATTTCCCCCAAAACTCAATAGCCGGATAAAATTATAAGAAACAATGGTTGAACTTAATAAAAAAAGCACATAAATAATATTTACATCACGATTAAAAACCAAGTACAATGCCACTACAGCCAAAGCCACATGAATATTTAGAATAAGGTATAAATCGAAAATATGTTTAAAAAAGTCTTTCAAATGTATTACTTTTACCCTGCAAAAGTATGAAATTAGAATTTAGAAAGTTGAAGTGACTAAATATTTCTAAAATCTAATTTCTAAAATCTAAATTTCTCAATGAAATGGTATCGCAATTTGGTAGAAGCTGCCGTAAATGCCTTAAATGACATCTTTAACCGGCATAAACAAGCCGATAAAGTCATCAACAGTTTATTAAAATCTCAAAAAAAGTGGGGAAGTCGTGACCGGAAATTTGTCGCCGGTTTACTCTACGATATAGTTCGTTGGAAACGCTTATATGAGCATTTAACTAATACTGATATTTTAACCGGTACAGGCAAGTGGCATGTCATCGGTACATGGGCGGTTATAAACCACATCGTCTTACCCGATTGGGATGAATTTGTAGAGATTAATGCGGATGAGATATTAAAAAAATATCAAAATATCACTGATGAAGCTATCAAGCAATCGGTTCCGGATTGGCTTTTTGAGTTAGGTCAAGCACAACTAAAAGAGCGGTGGGTAGAAACCTTAAAAGCCCTTAATGAAGAAGCGCCGGTAACCATTCGGGTCAATCGTTTAAAAATCAATACTGATACCCTAAAACAAAAGCTTTTAAAACATGGTATTGAAACCTATCAAATTACTGATTATCCGGATGCTTTATTTTTAAAAACACGACGAAAATTAACCCACTTAAATTGCTATAAACAAGGACTGTTTGAAGTGCAAGATGCATCATCGCAACTGGTTGCCCCGTTTACCGGTGCTACTGCCGGCGATGTGGTTATTGATGCTTGTGCCGGTGCCGGTGGCAAAACGCTGCATTTGGCAACCCAAATGCAAAACAAAGGGCAGGTCTTGGCTTATGATATTTATCCGGCTAAAATTGAAGAGCTTCGCAAACGTGCTAAGCGCAATGCTATAAAAAATTTGACGGAATCCGGTGTAATTGATGCCGGTATTGTTAAAAAAAATTATCAGAAAGCAGATATTTTATTGCTCGATGCCCCCTGTAGCAGCTTAGGAACCCTTCGCAGAAATCCCGGATTGAAATGGGAGCTAAACCCTGATAAAATAAAACAAATCAATGTCATTCAACGAGATATATTGGAAATGTATGAAAGTATGCTCAAGCCGGGTGGCTATTTAATTTATGTAACTTGTTCAATTTTACCAATGGAAAATCAATTAATTGTAAAGAATTTTTTAAACAAGCATAAAAATTATATCTTTGTTGAGGGTAAAACAATATTGCCGTCCAACTCAAAAGGGGACGGTTTTTATATGGCTAAACTAAAAAAACAAGTGTAATGAACAAACTATTAACTATTTTATTTCTATTTATTCTGTCTGTTACCAACGGACAAGCCCCTGCCGGTTATTATGATAGTGCGCAGGGTTTAACGGGCTATCAACTCAAAACGGCTTTAAAAAGCATTATTACCAACGGACACAACGCCCATTCATACAATGATTTGTATAATGCTTATGAAACTACAGATACAGATCATTATTATGAAAATGACGGAACTGTTTTAGATATGTACTCTGAAAATCCCACCGGACCGGATCCCTATAATTATCAGCATCATCAAC
>WFZY01000222.1 GCA_015489265.1 Flavobacteriaceae bacterium
AAGATTTTCCTATTGAACGTATTTATCGTGATGCGCGCATTACGTCTATTTACGAAGGAACCTCGCAGTTGCAAGTAGTAGCTGCCATTCGTGGCGTAACAACCGGTGTTTATGCAGAACAAATCAAAGCTTATGACGAACAAGTAGCTGACAAATACAAAGATTTACAAGCCAAATTGCAAAAAATGACCGCGCAATACGAGCAAGCACTCAATAAGGTAGAAACCGCTGAAAACCAAGACTATTTAGATTTTCACGCGCGTCGTTTGGTCGAAATGGCAGGTAATATTATCATGGGTTATTTATTGATTATGGATAGCCAACGCGATGAAAAATATGAAAAATCCGCCAAATTATTTATCGATATTGCTGCGGCACAAAACCAAGAAAAAAACGATTATATCAACAATTTTGACATTAACGAATTGGCTTTTTATCAACAAGCTATCGAAGGTAAATAAATAAGTAGAAAGTATTAAGTGGAAAGTGCCTAGTGCGCATGTAGAGTCGTAGCTTGCTACGACTCTACATTATTTTTTATCTTTTTTTATCTTTGTTAAAATTAATGGGCATTATCAAACTCTACAACAAATATCTAATGCAGGACATTTTTTTACATAAGGACTTTCAATTAAACGGACATCATTTTGATTCGCCTACGGATTTGATAAATTATGTTAAGATAAATCTACCCGAACATGCAAATTTTTTACAAGCATTATTTGACGATGATACTTATATCACGGCACAGACTTCCGGTTCTACGGGAACACCCAAGCAGATTAGAATCAAGAAAACACACATGCGCAACAGCGCCCTAAAAACCATCGCTTTTTTTGATTTAAAACCCCAAACCAAAGCATTGCTCAACCTTTCATCCGGTTTTATTGCCGGTAAAATGATGTGGGTGCGCGCTTTATTAGGCGGTTGGCATTTGGATGTCGTCCCACCGAATCATCAAAGCATAACTTCTGTTTTAAACAAAAACCGATATGATTTTGGTGCCATGGTGCCTTTACAAGTGTTTCAAAACCTTGACAAGATACACCATATCAAAAAATTAATTGTCGGTGGTGGGGCTGTTTCGCAAAGCTTGTTAAATAAGATTTATGATTTGCCCAATCGGATTTATGCTACTTATGGTATGACGGAAACCATCACGCATATTGCAGTAATGCCACTCAATCAAGTGGCTGAAAAAGATTTTTATCAAGATGGTATTAAAAAAACTTACCGTGTTTTGGATAATATTTTTATTGACGTAGATGAGAGAAATTGCCTGACTATCACGACGCCAGATATTGCAGATGACCAAATTATTACCAATGATTTGGTAGAATTGCTTGATGACAAACATTTTCGATGGTTGGGGCGCTATGATAATATTATCAATAGCGGTGGCATCAAATTGATACCGGAACAGATTGAAGACAAACTCAAATCAATAATCAAAGTACCGTTTTTTATAGCCGGATTACCTGATGACAAATTGGGACAAAAACTTGTTCTGATTTTAGAAACAGAACAAATCCCCAAAGACTTACCTGAACAAATTAAAAAACATTTATCAAAATATGAAGTGCCTAAAAACATTTATGTGTTACCGGAATTTGAATGGACACCGACGGTAAAAATACATCGGCAGAATACGCTTCGTAAGCTGAATATAAATAATTAAGATTAAGATTTCTCTCTACATTTAAAACGATGACAAACCAACACTGACAATAAATAACCGAAAAAAATCAAGGCAAATTCAAAAGATTAAATTTGCCTTGGTAAAAAACTATGCCGTTTTTGCGGCTTTGTTTTTCTTTTTGGGACGTGGTCGGGTTTTACCATAAGTACCACGTGTAATTTTACCCCGTTTGGTTTTAATATCTCCTTTACCCATAATTTAATAGATTTAAAAGATTATTAAAATACAAAATTAAAATTTTTAGATAAATTATAAAAATCAAAAATATTAACGATACTACTACAAAGGTATCGCACCTACGGCGCTCAACGGAATTCTCAATTGATAATTATAAACATAGGGCAAAAACAAGGGGCAATTTTTTTCTCTATTGATATAGATTCATTCACAAGGCGTTAGGGATAGAAGTGTTAGCCCGTTGCAGTGTCGCCTGATACTAAACTGCTGTTAGGATGATGTTATAGAAAAAGAATTATTTTAGAGCGATTTGGGTTCAAAAAAATCTTGGCTCTATATCGATTTAGGTGGGCAATATATAATATCTCAAATAATAATGTCACCCCTTCGGGGTTTCGATGATTCTGTTTTCATGGTTTTACTACAATAATATCAGCCCTTCGGGCTTATTTAATAAACCCCGTAGGGGTGATATATTTATAGAAAATTTATGACGTTAAAAATATAAACCCCGTAGGGGTGAAATTATTTAAAAATTAAATAGCCATGATTATATGGTTTTTAATCCTATTTTATTATTACCCATACAAAACAACATAGAGCCAGGATTTTCAAGTTTTTACATAAGACAAAATATCATATTGAAACGAATGCGATTGTGGATGTCTCAAAAGGGTTTCTATATTCTGATAGGTAACTGAGAGTTTTTTCAAATATTCAATTCTCAGATATTTTCCTGATGCTTTTGAGACAGCTTCATATTCAACTTTTAACTATTACCTAAATTCCCGTATAATTCTGTGGGGTAATTTGTCGTAATTCAGTTTTTATTTCTTCGTTAACATCTAAACTGCCTATAAATTCTAAAATGCGTTTTTGGTCAATTTTATTATTGTTTCGGGTTAATTCCTTTAAGGTTTCATAAGAATTCTGATAATTTTCACGTCTTAATATTGTTTGAATGGCTTCGGCAACCACCTCCCAATTGGCTTCTAAATCGGCAATGATTTTCACGTTATTGAGTAGCAGTTTGTTCAAACTTTTAAGTGTGAAAATAAAACCGATAAGTGTGTGCGCCAAGGTTACACCGATGTTTCTTGTAACAATCGTGATAGGTTACTTTTTCAATATCCTTAATCTGTTGTGCGTCTCGAAAAGTATATTTTATAAACAAAAACCGCCCAAACAAATCGAGCGGTTTCATATTTTTTAAATTAATTTTGTACCTACTGCACAACGACATTTACTTCGGTGTTATGTTGCACGGATACATTTATATTATCTATTTCCACATCACCGTTATTTTCAGTTTCTACTTTTAATTTATAGACACCTTGCGGTAAACCGATAATTTTAAAATTACCATGAGCATCGGCATGTGTCGTTACATCATCGTCTAAACCATCTCCATTGTAATCATATTCAATCTTAACATCGGCATAAGCAATAGGATCGCCGTTGGCATCTTTAACCGTTCCGGAAACAGTGCCGGTTTTTTCCAAGGCAACAGCTCTAAAATCGGCATCAAAATCAGCAATACCGGTAATTTGCGAAATACTGGTAATCCAATCGCCTATGAAATTGCCGGAAAATTCAAAACTATCCGCCAAATCCAAATCCAGCAACAAATCACCGACTTGTCCGTCTGTCACTTTTAAAGCCGGGTCAATATCCACTTCACTTTGGCTACCGGCTGCACCGTTAAATTCAAAAACCGTGTTGTCTGTCATTTTGACCGATACATTACCAATGCTTATACGCACTTTATCATAAGTTCCGTTAGGCACGGTATTCATACTAACTTCTGCCGTAGAACCATTTGTATAATCGGCGACATTTATAGTTTTATGTCCTTCAAAAACCGTTACATACTCATCTTGATCATTTTTGAGTTCTATCTTGGTAATTTCGACATTAGCTTCCTTTAAAAACTGCACCGGAAACGGATCATCGGTCAGTTGCACAGACACTTTTGCCGGTTCATCATCTTTTTTACAAGCCGTCATCAAAGTTCCCGTTACTAAAAGTAATACGAAAAGTTTGATACTCATTTTAAACATTTTTTTCATATCTCATTTTTTTTGTGTTAGTCAAAAATGAGTTAACAATTTTTATGCCAAACATTTTTTAAAAACGACACAAAAGTTACAAACTATATATTATCTCACAACTTTAACCCATTTGCCATTGCTAACTGCCATAATATTATGGTCATACATGGCTTCACACTTAACCGATGGCAGATAAAATTCGCCGGTATAAGAAGCATTTGCCATCAACCGGAAGGTTTTGGTTTTTCCACGACTTAAATCAAAATACGTCATCACACGGTCATCACGGATATCTTGATAGGTAAAACTATCGGATTTCCAACGGGCAATATTATCCAAACGGCTGTTGGTAATTTCCCAACCGGAAGGGAAAATTTGCGTCAATGCCATATTTTGGTAAGCTTTCAATATGCCGGGATGTGTTACCGTTACTTCAATGACGAAATCCGTGCCTTGTTTGATTTGACTGACATCAATGGGCTGACCGGTCACATTATAATAATTAATATTCATGATCAAGTTTTTGACAGTTGCCAAATCCGGACTTTCCAAAGGTCTGCCGGTGTTGTAAAGTTTGACAAACAAGTTTTGCTTACCGTTGTTTGCCAATTTAACCGAAGTGGCACCGGTTGACCGGAATTTGACCGGAATTTGCACCAATGTTTTTGCCGTTTTAACGGATTGGTTTTTACCTGAAATGTTTAGGTCAAATTGCATCGGTTCATTCTGACCTTTTGACACAAACGACGAAACCGCCAATAATTCATATGCCAAAGTTTGTGTATTGAGCCAACGGCCGGATGACAAATCAGCCGTGATTTCATCTAACAAGGTCTTGGCTTTATTCAATTCGTTCAACTGTATCAAAGTTCGTAAAATTATAGCTTCATCACGATAGGAATTGCCATACGTATAAGCCAATTCTTGGTATTTTGGCACTTGTGTTGTCAGGTTTTGCATCATTTGACGGGCAACCGAAGTTTTTCCGGCTAAATCGTAAGCGGCTATAAGCTGCCATTGGGCTGCGGGATACAAATTCGGGATTTCACGCAAACGGTTCATCGCCCCCAATTCAGGTTTACCGGCAAGTGCCAAGGTATATAATCTATATGCTTGAATCATTTGATGCGCCCGATGTCCATAATCCGAGCCATTCTTATTGTCCGACCAATCCCCGGCGCGCCGTTTTTGATAACGAACCCAATCTTGCAACATGTTATCGGGCAAAGCATACCCCTTATTTTTAGCTTCAATCAAGAAATGTCCGGCATAGTTGGTGCCCCAATCATCGGCAAACCCACTTTCGTCCGGCCAATAGGTAAAACCACCATTGGTCAATTGGAATCGTTTTAAACGTTCTATTCCGGCTGTAATATTATCTTGAATCCGGGCTTTTTGTGCATTGGACAATTCTACCAAATCAGGCAAATACAGTTGCGGAAAAACCGACGATGTCGTTTGCTCAATACAACCGTGCGGATAGGTCATCAAGTATTCCAATCGCTGTGACAAATTAATCGGCGGAATACTCGATACTTCCAACACGGCTTTGTTAGTGCCGGTGATACCGAAAGGCGCAATATCGGTTTGCCAAGTTTGTCCGGCATTGACTACCCCGTCTTTGACACGTGTAATTTCGGGATTGGGTAACCGCACCGGAATATCAATGGTATAATCGGCTTTTTCGCCCCCGCCCGATGCAATAACTTTAACCTTGCCATTCCCGACTTTGCGGGCAACGCTCATATCAAAATAGACCATTTTCTCACCGGCTTGGTCAAAATGCAGCTTTTGAACAGCACCGGAATTGAGTTGTAAAATATCATTGGTTGTCACCTTAACTTTGACATCTTTCACTTTGCCATCCGAAAAGACCGTTACCGGCAAGCTGATTTGTTCTTGCGGTCCCAATACACGCGGCAAACTCGCCAAAATCATCAAAGGTTTTTTAACCGGTGTGGTTTTATCAGCGTGACCGTAAGCGCCTTGCATATTGCCTGCTACCAACATCGTCCTGACCGAACCGATATAATTGGGCATGATAAATTTATGCGTTTTAGTTTGTCCTTTATCTAAATGAAAAGTCCCAAGAAACTTAACGACCGGCTTAAATCTGTTGGCTTTTTTAGTCCCGTTTTCTATCAATTCTTCATCCCCACCAATGGCTAACAAACCGGCAATTTGTCCGCTAAATGCCCCCATCACGTAATTATACATATCATAGGTTTTGACGCCTAGGGCTTCTTTGGCATAAAAGGCATTCCAAGGTGCCGGCGTTTTAAATCGCGTTAAATCGAGCAGCCCTTCATCGACTACAAACAAGCTGTAAGTCATCGGTTTGCCGTCTTGTTCCTTAACTTTGATTTGCACGGTGCTTTCCGGACGTAGTTCTTCCGGCATGTTCAAAACAGGATGCAATCGCGTATCGGGATTGATGACACTGATGCCTTGCACACCATACAAGCGAATGGGACGGTCGTTGTCAGAATGTTCATATGCCTGCACATACGAAATATGCACATAAACATTCGGACTCATGTCCGCCGTCGTTTTAAAACTGACTTTATGTTGATTTTTAGAAATATCCACCCAAAAACTTTGTAACATCCGGCTACCGTTTTCTATACTGATCAATGCCTTACCTTGATTGCTCACCGGCAGATTGATTTGCACATCGTCACCTATTTGGTATTGTTTTTTGTCTGTTGCAAAGGTCAGCATCTCCACGCCGCCGGGGGCTTTACCGTTGTTGTTATCCCACCAACCTTTGTAGTCGGTATAAAAGATTTGTCCGGTGCTGTGACCCGATACCGGATCGGTAATGCGGATGAATTTTCGACCCCAAGTATCATGGGGAAATTTGAGTTCGTAAATTGCCTTGCCGTTTTTGGTCGAAATATAATCGGTAATGAGTTTTTTACTGCTACTCGATTGCAAGTAATAGCCCAAATCTTCGTTGCTGTCGCGCTGCCACCACCAACGCCAAGAAATTTCATACACTTCAATTTTGAGTTTTTTACGATTGACGGGCTTGCCGTATTCGTCCACCGTTACAATAGGAATTAAATTCGGTTCATCGGAATACAGGGCATCATTCCAACCTTTGCCTTTGGGTATTTTGACCCCGACATAAGATTTGAATGGCGAATAAGGTTTCTTTTCGCGGTCGATACTAAAATCGCCACCTTTTTCAAACACACGGGTTTTAAAATTTGCTTGTAACATACCGGGCGCATCATCTACTTCAATGTTTAAAGGAATAGTAGCTTTGCCATCGGCATCCAGTTTGCCGTCAAAGAGCGTTTCGATATTGCCATAAAAATTTTTGGATACATCATCGAAATGATAATCGGGATAGTTTTTAAAATAGGTTCTACCTTTTGACAGCCGCATCTCGACCACAGCGCGCAAATTACTAGCCGGTGCGCCATGCAACCATTTGGATTCGAGTTGAAAACTATGATCTTGCTTGTGTAAAATATCGCCGTTGAATTTTAAATGAATTTTTAAACGATTGGGCTTTATCGCTTCAATTTTAAGTGTCTTGGTAAAAACAGCCCCACCGACTTTGAGTTTGGCGTGCCAATTGCCGGTCGGCGCTTCGGGCGGTGTTGCTAAACGGAAATCGTAAAAATTGTGATTGGATTGGGTTTTGACGCGTCGTAAAAAGAGTTGATTTTGCGGATTGTAAACTTCCAAAACCACCGGATGATTTTTGGGTAATTTTTGATTTTTATCCGCAATAATGGCATTGAGAAAGATGCTATCACCCGGACGCCAAATACCGCGTTCGGCAAATAAATATGCCTTGATGCCTTTCGTGACCTTTTGCCCGGATACATCGAACATGCTCAAAGACAACGAGCTACCATTATCAATACGTAAATAGCCGGTTTGCTTGTCTTTTTGCGCTATAATCAAGAAACCCTTATGCGGCAAATTAATCTCGATATGTCCGTCGGCATCCGTCACGCCCTGCCCTATCAATTGATGTTGGTAATCATAAATTTTAATATCGGCACCGGATATATTTTGTGTCGTAATCAAATCGGTTACAAATACATTCATCGTATGGTCACCGTTTTCTTTGGCAATGATACCGAGATTGGACGCCAAAACGTTGCACTTGATTTTGCGGCTGCTATCGTAGTAATAAGACGGATTACAAGGATTGTTGCGCTGAGAGTAATCGTAATCATCATAATAATAATCGTCATAATAATAGTCATCATTTGGTCCGTCGTAGCGGCTTTCTTCATCATCAGGTTCGGTCGTTGCAGTTAAATTTTGCGATGTACTATTTAGACAATTATATAAAGATTGCTTTTGGTTAAAACTGATTTCCACGCGGTAAATAGCCCCGGGTTCCACTTTGATTAAATCGGACAAGTCGAGTGCAAAGACATTCCACGAGCCGTAATCAATAGCTTTATCAGATTTCAGCGGGACTTCATCTTTGTAAACAATCCGCCCGACCCGTGCCAACTCGCGACTACCGTTTAACTGATTGACTTGCAGGAATTGCGGTACATTTTTCTCAAATATTTTAATGATTTTGACATTAACGGCTTTCAGATTAACCGCTTTAAAAGGGAAAACCAAGCCGTTGGCATTGGGCAAAATATTACCTTTACTAACCGCTTCAATATTGGGCTTTAAACTGCTGAATTTAATGGTTTTGTGATACGTTTTACCTAATTTTTTACCCATTGAATTTTGCAAACTGCGACTGATAATGAGTATTTGCGGTTTATTGAGTCGTTGCTTCGGATAGACTTTAATGCTGTTATTTTTAACCAAAAAACGCAAAGGTTTTGCCGGTTTAAAATAAATCAAACCTTTGAGATTTTGACGCGCATTGACCGGATCGGAAAAATAAAGTGTAATAACTTGATCGGGTTCGTTGGTCAGCGATAAATCCATCAATTTAAAACTGTCCAATGCCGGTATTTTAATGACTTTTTCGCCTTTGTTTTTGGCATTGACCGGTGCGCCGTTCCATTGTAAAATCAAGGTGTTTTCTTGATCGCCACGCGCAATACTATCAACCGTAAAATGATGCGTTTTGTGTTGATAATCATGCGACCAACGAATATTTTTTTGCAGTGTCTTTTGAACGGCACTCAAACATTGTTCTACTTTATCGTTATCGGCAAAATCGGCAGTGGTCAACTCACCTTCAAATTTATTCCATTTCAGGTTTTGGTTATCATAAGCTTGCATACCCAAAGTTTGCACGTCAATAGCTTGGTTTTTGGTTTGAAAACCAAATTTGAAAGTTTTAAACACATCCGGCACATCCATAATCTTATCAAGATGCAAACGCGCTTCAAACACTTGTCCGTTGGGTAGTTTTTCATCCGGTTTAAAAACAATGGTATAAGGATTGTCCCAAGTGGCAACACCTTTTATGTCGGGGGTGAATTCTAAAACACCGGCATCGAGTTTGTCACCGGCTTTGACTTTTTGCTCTTGGGTGAGTTCAATAATCACCGGATCGCTGTTTGAAATGACACCGGATGTAAACGCATTGATATAAGTTGTAAATTTTTGGTCGGATTTAAGCGGTTGTTTATGGTCTTTACAAGACGTTAAAAACAGAAAGGGCAATAAAAAAAATGCACTGAAAGTTAATTGGGAAAAACGTGTCATAAAAGGAAATTTTAAATCGCTTAAATATAAGAAAATAAGTTGGAAGTTTTTTTTATCTTCTGTAAATTTATTTTTGGCAGATTCAACTAGCAAATGCAACATTTTTGTTTACAAATTTATAAAATTGATTTTTAGGGTTGTCATAATTTAGATTTTTTCTAGGTCTTCTATTG
>WFZY01000223.1 GCA_015489265.1 Flavobacteriaceae bacterium
GATATAAACATCGTAAGCAGCAAAAAGGCAGAATGAAAGGCAATTCGCAAAGAGGCCACCAATTGGCTTACGGTATCTATGGTATCAAAGCTTTGGAATCGTCATGGATTACCTCCAGACAAATTGAAGCTGCTCGTGTTGCCGCTACTCGTTATATGAAACGGGAAGGGCAATTATGGATTAAAATATTTCCGGATAAACCAATTACTAAAAAACCTTTGGAAGTAAGGATGGGTAAAGGAAAAGGTAATGTAGAGTATTGGGCTGCCGTAGTGCGTCCGGGTAAAGTTTTGTTTGAAATTGATGGTGTACCTTTGGAAGTTGCTAAAGAAGCACTTCGATTGGCTGCACAAAAATTGCCTATCAAAACCAAATTTATCATAGCACCGGAATTTCAACAAAAATAAGTTTGAATTATGAAAATGTCTGAAATTAGAAATATGGAAACAGCCGAGTTACAAGAGCGTTTGGCTGATATGAAAAAGAAATACGACAGCTTAACCTTAAGCCATGCCGTATCACCCTTGGAAAATCCGATGGAAATCCGTAAAATGCGTAGAACCATTGCCAGATTGATGACGGAATTAAACCAAAGAGGTAACTAATAGAAATTAACGAAATGGAAAATATTACAAGAAATCTTAGAAAAGAACGTATCGGTTTGGTTACCAAAAACAAAATGGATAAAACCATTGTTGTTTCCGAAGTTAAACGTATGAAACACCCCCTTTACGGCAAATTTGTTCATAAGACAAAAAAATATGTCGTGCATGACGAAAAAAACGACTGTAATGTGGGAGATAAAGTAAGAATCATGGAAACCCGTCCTTTGAGTAAAACCAAAAGATGGCGTTTAGTTGAAATATTAGAAAGAGCTAAGTAATTATGGTACAACAAGAATCTAGAGTTAAAGTGGCTGATAATACCGGTGCCAAGGAAGCATTGGTTATCAGAGTATTGGGAGGAACCAAAAAACGGTATGCATCTTTGGGTGACAAAGTTGTTGTAACTGTTAAAGAAGCAACTCCTAACGGTACCGTAAAAAAAGGAACCGTTTCAACCGGTGTGGTCGTTAGAACCAAAAAAGAAGTAAGACGACCTGACGGATCATATATCAGATTTGATGACAATGCTATTGTGTTGTTGAATCCCACCGGTGAAATGAGAGGTACACGTGTTTTCGGCCCTGTAGCCAGAGAATTACGTGATAAACAATTTATGAAAATCGTATCATTAGCCCCTGAGGTTTTATAAAATCGAAAGTATAATGAAGAAGTTTAAAATTAAAACCGGTGACGAAGTGATTATTTTAGCCGGTAAAGATAAAGGATTAAAAGGAAAGGTGCTTAAGATTATTAAGTCAAAAGACCGCGTCTTAGTTGAAGGTGTTAACATCATTAAAAAACATGTGAAACCTAGCGCTGAAAACCCTCAAGGTGGTATAGTTGAAAAAGAAGCTCCGATTCATATCTCAAACGTGGCTTTGGTAGATCCTAAATCAGGTAAAGCAACCAGAGTCGGTTTTGAAATGAAAGACGGTAAAAAAGTAAGAGTTTCTAAAAAATCAAAAGAGGTTATTTAAGCCATGAAGAAGTATACACCCAGATTAGAAAAAGAATATAAAGAGCGTGTCATTGATGCGCTTATGAAAGAATTCGGTTACAAAAATGTGATGCAAGTACCGAAATTGAAGAAAATAGTTGTCAGCAGAGGTGTCGGTGCAGCCGTATCCGATAAAAAATTGGTCGATTATGCAGTTGATGAATTAACAACCATCACAGGACAAAAAGCCATCTCAACTATTTCTAAAAAAGACGTTGCTGCTTTTAAATTAAGAAAAGGTATGCCTATCGGTGCAAAAGTCACACTTAGAAAAGATAAAATGTATGAGTTTCTTGACAGATTGATTACAATCGCTTTACCGCGTGTAAGAGATTTTCAAGGTATCAAACCGGATGGATTTGATGGACGCGGAAACTATAATTTAGGTATTACCGAACAAATTATTTTTCCCGAGATTGATTTTGACAAAATCAATAAAATAAACGGTATGGATATTACTTTCGTAACATCAGCCAATACCGATAAAGAAGCTAAAGCATTGTTAACAGAACTAGGTTTACCATTTAAAAAGAAAAAATAATATGGCAAAAGAATCAATGAAAGCCCGTGAACGTAAGCGCGAGAAATTAGTAGCCAAATATGCTGCTAAAAGAAAAGCTTTAAAAGAAGCGGGTGATTGGGAAGCATTACAAAAACTTCCTAAGAATGCATCGCCGGTTAGAATGCACAACCGATGCAAATTAACCGGACGTCCCAGAGGATATATGAGAGTGTTTGGTATTTCTCGTGTAACTTTTAGAGAAATGGCTAATGAAGGTTTAATACCGGGCGTGAAAAAAGCCAGTTGGTAAATTTAAAACAAGAAAAAGATGAATACAGATCCCATAGCAGATTTTCTAACCAGAATTAGAAACGCACAAAGCGCAGGACATAAAGTAGTCAAAATACCATCTTCCAAATTGAAAAAAGAAATAACCAAAATTTTATTTGATCAAGGTTATATCTTAAGTTATAAATTTGAAGAAGAAGGTAACAGAGAGTTTATCAAAATCGCTCTTAAATATGATAAAGACAGCCAGTTGCCTGTTATCAAAAAGTTAGAAAGAATCAGTAAACCCGGTTTGCGTAAATATGTCGGCGTTGATGATATGCCAAAAGTTTTAAACGGATTAGGTATTGCTATTCTTTCTACATCTAAAGGAGTGATGACCGATAAGCAAGCTCGTAAAGAGAATGTAGGCGGAGAAGTTTTATGTTACGTTTATTAAAAAAATTGAATTATGTCAAGAATAGGATTTAAACCCGTTACCATTCCCGATGGTGTTACTGTCGACATCAAAGACAATATGATCACGGTAAAAGGTAAATTGGGCGAATTAACCCAAGAAATTAAAGGGGGGATAGAATTTGAAATAGAAGATGGTGTCATTCATGTCAAACGCCCTTCAGAAAGTAAAAAACATAAAGCTTTTCATGGGCTTTACCGTTCTTTACTATTCAATATGATTGAAGGTGTTTCTAAAGGATGGACCAAAGAATTGGAATTGGTAGGTGTCGGTTACAAAGCATCAAGCCAAGGACAAATATTAGATTTATCTTTGGGATTTTCTCATAATATTATGATAGAATTACCCAAAGAAGTAAAAGTTGAAACCGTATCTGAAAAAGGTAAAAACCCGATTGTTAAATTGACATCTTATGATAAGCAATTAATCGGACATATTGCCGCAAAAATCAGATCATTCCGTAAACCTGAACCCTACAAAGGTAAAGGTGTAAGATATGTCGGTGAAGAAATCAGAAGAAAAGCAGGTAAAACGGCCTAATAAGTTAGTAATATGAAACTCAATAAAGTAGATAGAAGAAGACGTATACAAAAACGTATCAGAAAGATTGTTAAAGGCACACCAGAACGCCCGCGTCTTTCTGTTTTTAGAAGTAATAAGGAAGTTTATGCGCAATTAATTGACGATGTGAATGGTGTCACATTGGCAGCCACTTCTTCAAGAGATAAAGAAGTTGCAGCTCAAAATGGCACTAAAACAGAAAAAGCCGGTTTGGTTGGTGAGAAAATTGCCAAAATTGCTTTGGAAAAAGGCATTGAAAATGTTACTTTTGACCGTGCCGGTTTTTTGTATCATGGTCGTGTTAAATCATTGGCGGAAGGCGCCAGAAAAGGTGGATTAAAATTTTAAGATATGCTTGATAAATATAAAGATATAGAGAGAGTAAAACCCGGAGGTTTGGAATTAGAAGACCGTTTGGTTGCCGTTAATCGTGTTACCAAAGTCACAAAAGGTGGACGTACTTTTGGTTTCTCTGCAATAGTTGTTGTCGGTGACAAAAACGGTGTTGTCGGTTACGGAATGGGTAAATCTAAAGAAGTTCCCGATGCTATACAGAAAGCTATTGACAATGCTAAGAAAAATTTAGTTAGAGTACCTGTTATCAACGGAACCATTCCCCATGAACAATTGGGTAAATTTAGTGGCGCACGCATCTTCTTGAAACCGGCTTCACCCGGTACCGGAGTTATCGCCGGTGGTGCTGTTCGTGCCGTTTTGGAATCTGCCGGAGTGCATGATGTGTTAACTAAATCGCATGGTTCATCAGATCCGAATAACGTTGTGAAAGCTACTTTAGATGCACTATTGAAAATGCGAGATGCACATACAGTTGCCAAGCAACGCGGTATTTCTCTTAATAAAGTTTTTAACGGATAAAATTTGGATGATGACAAAAGTAAGAGTAAAACAAGTCAAGAGTACCATAAACAGACCCAAAGATCAAGAACGAACTTTGGAAGCACTTGGTTTAAGACGTATAGGTCAAGAACGTGAACACGAATTGACCCCGCAGATACAAGGAATGATTAATAAAGTGAAACATTTAATCACTGTAGAGGAAATAAAAAACTAAGAAACAATGGCATTACATAATCTAAAACCTGCTAAAGGTTCAGTAAAAAAAGATATAAGAAAGGGTAGAGGTGAAGGTTCTAAAAGAGGCGGTACCGCAACCCGTGGACATAAAGGTGCAAAATCGCGTTCGGGTTACTCTCGTACCCCCGGTTTTGAAGGTGGACAAATGCCTTTGTACAGAAGGGTTCCCAAATTTGGCTTTACCAATATCAATAAAGTTACATATCAAGGCGTAAATCTCGATACTTTGCAAGATTTAGTTGATAAGGGTAAAATTAAAGATGTCGTAACTTTTGAGGACTTTGTTGCCTTAGGTTTGGTTGGCAAAAGAGAATTATTGAAAATACTCGGTCGAGGCGAAATCAAATCGGCGCTTACCGTGTATGCTCATAAATTTTCTAAAAAAGCCCAGGAAGCCATTGAAGCTGCCGGAGGTAAAGTTGAACTTATTTAATCAGATTATTTCATGAAGAAGTTTGTAGATACAATAAAAGCAGTATGGAGCATTGAAGAGCTTCGCAAAAAAATCTTGTTTACCTTGGGATTAATCTTGGTATATCGTTTTGGAGCGCAAGTTTCATTACCGGGTATTGATCCCACACAATTGGCAAACTTGAGTAAACAAACCAATAGTAATACCTTGTTAAATTTATTGAACCAATTTACGGGCGGGGCGTTTTCGCGAGCTTCTATATTTGCTTTGGGTATTATGCCCTATATCTCGGCTTCTATTGTGGTACAATTAATGGGTATAGCCGTGCCGTATTTGCAAAAATTGCAAAAAGCCGGTGAAAGCGGTCATAAAAAAATCACACAAATTACCCGTTGGTTAACCATAGCCGTTACCTTAATTCAAGGACCGAGTTATGTGTATAACTTATATAACCAATTACCAAAAAGTGCCTTTTTAATTGAACAAACTTGGTTGTTTGTAACCATTTCGGTAATCATCTTATCGGCAGGAACTATTTTTGCTATGTGGTTAGGTGAGAAAATTACCGATAAAGGTATTGGAAACGGTATTTCGTTGTTGATTATGGTTGGGATTATAGCCCGTTTACCAAAAGCTTTTTTACAAGAGTTTGCTTATAGGGTTACCAATCAAAACGGTGGACCGATGTTGTTGTTATTTGAGATTGTTGTGTGGATGTTGGTAATTGCCGCCAGTATAATGTTGGTAAGAGCTTACCGTCCGGTACCAATTCAATATGCCCGTAGAACTGTTGGAGGTGGTTATGAAAAGAATATTTTCGGCGCCAGACAATATTTACCTTTGAAGTTAAATGCTGCCGGTGTTATGCCTATCATTTTTGCGCAAGCATTGATGTTTTTCCCGGGTATGATAGCTTCTTTATCCGAATCGGATTGGGCGGAGAGTATTAAAGCAACTTTTAGCAATATTTTTGACCCTTGGTATAATTTGGTGTTTGCTATTTTGATTATAATCTTTACGTATTTTTATACGGCAATTACGGTTCAAACAACCAAAATAGCCGAAGATTTAAAACGAAATAACGGTTTTATTCCGGGTGTTAGACCGGGAACGGACACAGCAAATTATTTAGATGATATTTTATCTAAAATTACCTTGCCGGGTTCTATATTTTTGGCTTTAATTGCTATTTTCCCGAGATTTGTGTATTACTTATTTCCCGGAATGCAAGTGTCTTGGGCAATGTTCTATGGAGGTACGTCACTATTGATTTTAGTGGGAGTTGCTATGGATACCATTCAACAAGCCGAGGCCTATTTGTTGAATCGTCATTATGACACCTTAATGAAAACCGGAAGAAAAAAATAAGCTATGGCTAAACAACCCGCAATAGAAGTTGATGGCATCATCAAAGACGCTTTGTCAAATGCCATGTTTAAAGTAGAGTTGGAAAACGGACACGTAATTACAGCTCATATTTCCGGCAAAATGCGAATGCACTATATTCGTTTATTGCCCGGAGATAAAGTAAAAGTAGAATTAAGTCCGTATGATTTAACCAAAGGTAGAATAACTTATAGATACTAATATAATTACGGTTGTGTAAGGTTACAAACCGTTAAATTGAAACAATATGAAAGTAAGAGCATCCATAAAAAAGAGAAGTCCTGAAGACAAAATTGTCAGACGTAAAGGACGTTTGTATGTAATTAATAAAAAGAATCCGAAACATAAACAAAGACAAGGATAATTATGGCAAGAATAGCAGGGGTAGATTTACCTAAAAATAAACGCGGCATAATTGGCCTAACCTACATTTACGGTATAGGCAAATCAAGAGCCAAAGAAATTTTGGACAAAGCCGGTGTAGATGAAGACAAAAAAGTAAAAGATTGGGACGATGCCGATATAGCCGGTATCCGACGTGAAATTGCTAATTACAGAATTGAAGGAGAATTGCGTTCCGAAGTTCAATTAAACATTAAACGTTTGATGGACATCGGTAGTTACCGCGGTATCCGTCACAGACTCGGTTTACCGTTGCGAGGACAGAGAACTAAAAATAATTCTCGTACAAGAAAAGGTAAAAGAAAAACCGTTGCCAACAAGAAAAAAGCAACTAAATAAAAGTAAGTAGGTATTATGGCTAAGAATAATAAATCAGCAAAAGCAAAAAAAAGAAAGGTTAAAGTTGAGCCAAACGGTAAAGCTTTTATTCAAGCGACTTTTAACAACGTTATTATTTCTCTTACCAATAAAAACGGAGAAGTTATATCATGGTCATCCGCAGGTAAAAACGGATTTAGAGGATCAAAGAAAAACACCCCTTATGCTGCTCAAGTTGCTGCCGAAGATGCGGCAAAAGTTGCTTATGAAGCAGGTTTAAGACGGGTAAAAGTTTATGTTAAAGGACCCGGAAACGGTAGAGAGTCTGCCATTAGAACAATACACAATAGTGGTATTGAAGTAATTGAAATTATTGACGTAACACCCATTCCACACAATGGCTGCCGTCCCCCTAAAAGAAGAAGAGTATAAAAAATTATTGAATTATGGCGAGATATACAGGACCAAAAACCAAAATTGCCCGAAAATTCGGTGAGGCAATTTATGGCGAAGATAAATATTTTGAAAAAAAGAAATACCCGCCGGGACAACACGGCAATAATAGAAGAAGAGGTAAGAAATCGCAATATGCCATTCAGTTAACTGAAAAGCAAAAAGCAAAATATACTTACGGTATTCTTGAAAAACAATTTAGAAATTTGTTTGAAAAAGCATCACGTCAAGGTGGTAATACCGGTGAGGTGCTTTTGCAATTAGTTGAATCAAGACTTGACAATGTGGTTTACCGTTTTGGCTTGGCACCGACCAGACGTGCCGCACGACAATTGGTGTCACACCGTCATATTACCGTTAATGGTGACGTAGTTAATATTCCGTCATACCAGTTAAAACCCGGTGATGTAGTTGGTGTCAGAGAAAAATCAAAATCTTTGCAAGTTATCAATGATTCATTAGACCAAAATAAGTCAAGCTACGAATGGTTAAAATGGAATCCCGAAAAAATGGAAGGCGAGTTTGTAAACCGTCCCGAACGGGTCCAAATTCCTGAAAACATTCAAGAACACTTGATTGTCGAGTTATACTCTAAATAATAACATCAAATTTATGGCAATATTAAATTTTCAAAAACCGGATAAAGTTATACAAATCAATGCGAATAACCATACCGGAAAATTTGAATTCAAACCCTTAGAACCCGGTTACGGGCTGACAATCGGCAACGCATTGCGTCGTGTCTTGTTGTCATCTCTCGAAGGTCACGCTATTACATCTTTACGTATTGATGGCGTTGACCACGAGTTTACATCTATTGATGGCATCGTAGAAGATGTTACAAAGATTGTCTTAAATTTGAAACAAGTCCGTTTCAAAAATCAAGTAGATGACATCGATTCCGAAACTGTCAAAGTGTCTTTCAGTGGTAAAGAACAATTAACAGCCGGTGATTTACAAGAATTTATTTCCGGTTTTCAAATTTTGAATCCGGAATTGGTAATTATGAATCTCGACCCCAAAACTGAAATTAATTTCGAATTTACCATAGAAAAAGGTCGTGGTTATGTGCCGGCAGAAGAGAATAAGAGAAGTGATGTGCCGTTTGGAACCATCTTTGTCGATTCGATCTTTACGCCGATTAAACATGTAAAATACACTATTGAAGACTTTAGGGTTGAGCAAAAAACCGATTATGATAAATTGATTATTGAAATCGAGACAGATGGTTCTATTCATCCTAAAGATGCTTTAACTGAAGCAGCTAAAATTTTGATTCAACATTTCATGTTGTTCTCTGACGAACGTATTTCAATAGATGATGAAGTATCGGCAAATTCTGAAACTTATGATGAAGAATCCTTACATATGCGACAACTCTTAAAAACCAAATTGGTTGATTTAGACTTGTCAGTCAGAGCATTAAACTGTTTAAAAGCAGCCGATGTTGAAACTTTGGGTGAATTGGTACAATATAACAAATCGGACTTGATGAAGTTTAGAAATTTTGGTAAAAAATCAATGACCGAATTGGAAAAATTAGTCGATAAGAAAGGTCTGACATTCGGTATGGATCTTTCCAATTATAAATTAGATGAATAAAGATACAGGATATGAGACACAGAAAGAAATTTAACCATTTAGGTAGAAAATCAGCGCATAGAAAAGCCATGTTGGCAAATATGGGAAGCTCGTTGATTAAACATAAAAGAATTAATACAACGCTTGCCAAAGCTAAAGCACTACGTATTTTTCTAGAACCGCTGATTACCAAGTCAAAAAATGATACGATGCATAATCGTCGTGTGGTTTTTAGTAGATTGCGCGATAAAGATGCCGTAACAGAATTGTTCAGAGAAATTTCTACAAAAATAGCTGATCGTCCGGGTGGTTACTTACGTATTATCAAACTAGGTAATCGTTTGGGTGATAATGCCGAAATGGCAATGATTGAGTTTGTTGATTATAACACCGTTTATAATGCAGACAAACCGGCTAAAAAGAAAACCCGTCGTAGAAGAAAAAAAGCTACCAAAGCTGAAGAAACTGTTGCTACTGAAACACAAACTGCAACGGAAGAGAAATCAGAAGACTAAAATTCTTGATAATATTTTTACAATAAAAACACCGGTTGTCATTGGCAACCGGTGTTTTATTTTGTAATTTTACATAAAAATAATTTATATTATGAGTGCAATTACAGATATTAAAGCCAGACAAATTTTCGATTCCCGTGGCAATCCTACGGTTGAAGTCGATGTCGTTACGGAATATGATGTTTTAGGTCGTGCAGCGGTGCCGTCAGGTGCTTCTACCGGTGAGCTTGAAGCCGTTGAACTACGTGATAAAGGCAAAGATTATATGGGTAAATCGGTTTTTAAAGCCATTGACAACGTTAATGTTATTATCGGTGGTGAAATAACCGGTTTTGACGTACAAAATCAGTTGGGAATTGACAAAGCATTAATTGCTTTGGATGGAACGGATAACAAATCAAAACTAGGGGCTAACGCCATTCTCGGTGTTTCTTTGGCTGCAGCTAAAGCCGGTGCCATTGAAGACGGCTTGCCTTTATACAAATACATTGGCGGTGTCGGTGCCAAAAC
>WFZY01000224.1 GCA_015489265.1 Flavobacteriaceae bacterium
AGTGCTTGTGCCGCAATCCCGATACGACCGCCTGCTAAAGTTTTCATCGCAAATTTGAAACCAAAGCCATCCTCTCCGATACGATTTTCTTTCGGTACTTTGACATCTTGAAAAATCAAAGAATGCGTATCGGAAGCACGGATGCCCATTTTGTTTTCTTTGGGACCGATGGTAAAGCCCTCCCAACCCTTTTCTACGATAAAGGCATTGATACCATGATGTCCTTTTTCGGGATGAGTATGTGCAATAACTAAATAAGTATCGGCGGTTCCACCATTGGTAATCCAGTTTTTGACACCGTTAAGCAGATAATAATCGCCCATATCTTTGGCTGTGGTTCGTTGGTGTGTGGCATCACTTCCGGCTTCGGGTTCGCTAAGAGCAAAAGCGCCTAATTTTTCGCCGGTAGCCAAAGGTACCAAATATTTTTGTTTTTGTGCCTCGGTGCCGTAATGTTCCAATCCCCAAGTAACCAATGAGTTGTTTACACTGACAATAACTCCGGCTGCTGCTTCCACTTTGGATAATTCTTCCATGATATTGACATACGAAATGGTATCCATACCGCTACCGCCGTATTTTGGGTCGACCATAATGCCCATAAAACCCATTTCAGCCATTTTTTGTCGCAATTCGGGGGGGAAATATTGTTTTTCGTCTCGTTCTATAACGCCGGGCAGCAATTCAAGGTTTGCAAAATCTCTGGCTGCCTCTTTTATCATTAATTGTTCTTCGGTAAGTGAAAAATCCATAAAAATTATATTTTTGATTAAAGGTGTCCAAATTTAATAAAAAAAATGGATTTTTTTGCTGAAAATTCATCGTTTTTTTACATTTATAAAAACGAAAATCCTGCAAGTTTTACTTGCAGGATTTTATAATATTTGAAAATGAATTATCTTTAAAATTTATTTGATGACTATATTGTCAACCCGATAAGTTGATGTAGCATTAGGATTGTCGCCACCTACATATTTAAAAGCAATATAGACAGTTTGACCGGCATAAGCTGATAAATCAATATCTCCTGAATTGATCCAAGCATGATTAGGGTCGGAATTGGTAGCCAAGCGGGCATTAAGCGGTTGCCAAGTCGCACCGGTTACATCTACACCATTAAAATCTGTTGAAATCCAAACACTTAAAGCATCATGTTTCCAGTATGCTTTGGCGGTATCAAAATTTAAAATGGTACCATTATCTACCTGAACAGCAGGTGAAATTAACCAACTGATATTGACACTTTCTCCGGACTGGTATGCATTCATTTCGGCATAGTGATTAACAGCATTACCATAAAATCCACCAAACCAAGGACGACTGCCGGCTTCGGTATAATTAGTCCAACCGGCTAAATCAATAGGGTCACGTTTGACAACCCGACCAAAACTTTCCATTAATTTTTCCGCATGACAACGATCATTAGTCATATCTAAATCTTGAATATTACGGATATAAATTTGATAATCACCGTTATAAATACCTAAAATACCGGTTACCGTACCGTTTAATGCCGGTACATGAGCATCGGCAAAAGCTGCATATCCACTGGTACGCACAATAACTTCATCACCATTACAATTCTGCAACATACGATTGGCACTCTTAGGGTTTCGTGGGTAATTATCGCTATCTGAAAATGCCAACTGTTCATTAACATCTTTGTATGAGAATTGCACGTTTTCAACTTTTACCAATTTGCCTAAATCATCTAAAGTAAATCCGGTTAAATCTTTAACTTCTGCTATAGGATCTTGGGTTTCATTCAAAACAAAAAGATGGTCTTGATCAATATCATCGGTAATTCTTCCGATACCGCCATTGTATATATCACCTAATACATATTCATCATATTTTTTGGCTATATACAAACCTTGGGTTTGAATGCGTAATTTGTTGCCTACTTTATATCCGCGTCTATACAAGTCGCGCATATTTAAACCGATTTGTAAACCACCGGTAGCATCTTGTACATATATTTTTTTATAGAAATTACCAAATTCATCATCAGCGGTAACCACAACATCAATTACTTTGTCCGCTGTAATTTGAGTTAAATTGCCATTAGGTGACAGCGCTTTGATATCTGCAATGGTTGCGTTGGCAGCAGTTGGTGGCGCACAATAATCTGCGGCAGTGGTACCGTCGCAGCGGGGATTGTCAAATTGGACATCATTAGTATCTCTGATATATAATTGAAAATCAGAATTATATTTACTCATCACAGCAACAATACTACCGTTTCCGGCAGGTACTTTTTGTCCGGCGAAATCGGCATACCCACTGTTACGCAAGATAATATCACGTCCGGCACAGTCTTCAATATATTTGTTAACACCAGACACACCTTCATAGGCATAAGTAGAACACAAATCTGATTGGGTAAACTGCACATTTTCAAATTTAACTAATAGATTAAGGTCTGCATCAGAGAAGCTTGTCATATCCACCACTTTAGGTACTATCTCACTCGGTGCGTCACAAGATGCAACCAATCTTTGATCTGCTTCGTGCGGACTCAATCTACCAATACCAACACCACCATGAGTTAAAGTATAGGCATTACCTAACTTATAAACCCCATGTTCTTTAGCTACAAATAATCCTTTGGCTTTGACATAAACCTTGGCACCAACCGGAAATTCGGTGTACATATCACGTTTGTTAACACTGATACTGATACCGGCAGTCGGATTGGAAGGACTGTCTTGCAAGATTAAGGTTGTATAAAAATTACCATGTTCATCACTGGAAATCACATAACCGGCAAAGGTTATATCGTTAGTAATCTGGGTAATTTCACCGGAAGGTGATACCGCTAAAATATCACTGATAGTGGCATTGGTCGTTATGTTCTCCGCTTGACATGATGTGTCGGGGGTGTCCCAATTGTCATCATGAACACAAGCAGTAACTGAAATAAATCCCAATAAAATCAAAAGAGCTTTAAATCTTTGTTTGAATATATTTTTCATTTTTAATATTTTTTTTGTTTAGAATCTTAAACCTAATTGGATATAGTAAGTTCGTCCGTAACCATACCAATATTTATTACCGAATACAGGGGTTTCATTAGTCACCTTGTCTTGGTAGTATTCGGGGAACGATGCTTTACGAGATTGTTCAAACCCACCGGTACGGGCTGCGGTATCCAAAGCATTGGTAACTACGGCAAACAAACTAATATAATATTTTTTGATTTTCCATGATTTACCACCTACAAAATTTAAATGGAAAAATTCTTCCAATTTTTCTTGTTTCCAAACTTGTTTTAAGGTTTTATCATTAACTCCCGGATAGGGTTCATTGAGTATCGGGTCTGTATAAAACTGTTCGGTTCTGATTAAAGGAGATACCGATACATAATTATGATTATAATAATTCAAATTTGCACCGATAAACCAATAATGCGGGTCACGGTATTCCAGCCCCAAGCTGTAAGCGTCTTGCGGTCCGTTTGATAATTTGTAGTCTTTTAACAAACTTTTGCCTTGTGCTTGTGCATCAAATACATCAGATGCCAAGTATAAATCGGGATCGTTTTTATAAGTATGCGTACCATAAGTAGCGGCAAAAGTAGCTTTAACGGTTGGCGATAATTGTGCTTCAAGCCCTAGTTCTAGTCCGGCATCTGCCTTATCTTCATTGGTTAAGATTTGTGTTACAAAATAACTGGCAACATTATTACCCAAATTTACATTTTGTGCATAATACCGACTGATTTCAGTAGCTTGACTGGTGTAATAATAATAAGCTGACAAACGCGCCTTAACCAATGATGATCTAAAAATATAACTGGCATCGAGTCCGGTCATTTTTTCATTTTGAATTTCGGGAGTAATTTCATTATTGACACGGGCATTGTAGAATACATTTTTCCATTCAGGTGCTTGTGAAACTGTTGCAAAGTGCATGTCAATTAAATGTTTGCCTGAAAATTTGAAAGTCGATCCGATTTTTAAGCCGTAATTAGTGAATTTGACTTGGTCACTTTTACCATAAGAATTGTTTTCAAACAGCTCATTTTGAAACAAACCTTCTCTTTGATAACTTGTAAATCCGAAAGAACCAGTTACAAAGAAGTCTATCTTTTTACCCGAAACTTGTACTTGCGCAAAAGATTTTAGAT
>WFZY01000225.1 GCA_015489265.1 Flavobacteriaceae bacterium
CCGATGATATCATCGTAACCACCGGCGGATCCGAAGCTTTGGCTATTGCTATCGGTAGTATTGCCGACCCGGGTGACGAAATCATTATTCCGGAACCCTTTTATGCCAACTACAACGGTTTTGCCAAGCAAAATGCCGTTAATGTCGTCCCGATTCATTCATCTATTGACAAAAATTTTGCTTTACCGCCCATTGCTGAATTTGAAAAGCTGATTACCCCCAAAACCAAAGCCATTCTTTACAGCAATCCGGGCAATCCGACCGGATATGTCTATGCCAAAGACGAAATTGCCCAACTGCGCGATTTGGCTCTCAAACACGATATTTTTATCATTGCCGACGAAGTTTATCGCGAATTTGTGTATGACGGCGGACAACATCATTCCATTTTGCATCAAGACGGTATGGACAATCACGCCATCATTATTGACTCAGTATCAAAACGTTACAGTATGTGCGGCGCACGTGTCGGCACTTTGATTTCTAAAAACAAAGATTTGATGCAAACCGCTATCAAATTTGCCCAAGCCCGTCTCAGCCCGCCAAGCTTAGGACAAATTGCTTCGGAAGCGGCAGTCGATACACCCAAATCGTATTTTGACGAAGTCATTGGCGAATACAAAAACCGTCGCGATACTTTGGTTAAAAAACTCAACGAAATAGATGGCATTAAAGTTGCCGAACCCAAAGGCGCTTTTTATGTGATTGCCGAACTGCCGGTGGACAATGCCGAAAATTTTGCGCGTTGGTTACTCGAAGCATTTAACGACCAAAACGAAACCGTGATGGTCGCCCCCGCTGCCGGATTTTATTCCACCGAAGGACAAGGCACCAAACAAATCAGAATTGCTTATGTGTTGAACCGCCAAGATCTAATCAGAGCGGCAGAATTACTCAAAAAAGCCATAGAAACTTATAATAAGCAATCATAATTTATGTTAAAAAATGCTTCCTTAAAAAAATACAACACTTTCGGCATAGATGCCAAAGCCGATTGGTTGACTGAAATTGACTCGGTTGAACAAGTTTTAACCATCATTGACGATTTGCCGGATATGCCCAAATTAATTCTCGGTGAAGGTAGTAATGTATTGTTTCTCAACGATTTTAAAGGAATTGTGTTGCACAATAACATTAAAGGCAAAAAAATTATTGAAGAAACCGAAGATTATATTATTGTAGATGTTAATGGTGGCGAAATATGGCACGATTTTGTGATGTGGGCTGTGGAAAATAACTATGGGGGCATTGAAAATTTAGCTTTAATCCCGGGTAAAGTGGGAACGGCGCCTATGCAAAATATCGGGGCTTACGGTGTAGAAGTCAAAGATGTAATTGAAAGTGTTTACACAGTGGATATAACCACTTGCGAACCAAAAACTTTTTCAAAAATTGCCTGCGATTTCGGTTACCGGCATTCAGTTTTTAAATTACCTGAAAACAAAGGACAATATTTTATTCATAAAGTCCGGTTCAAACTTTATAAAAAAGATTATCAAATTAACACGTCTTACGGTGCGATTCAAAGTGTATTAGAACGTAAAAACATTAAAAATCCCGCCCTTAAAGATGTTGCCGAAGCCGTGATAGAAATACGTCGCTCAAAATTACCCGACCCTAAAGTAACCGGAAATGCGGGTAGTTTTTTTAAAAATCCGTTTGTCAAGCTCTCAAAATTGAAAAAACTACAAGAAACATATCCCGAAATACCCTTTTATAAAACCGAAAATAGAGATTTGGTTAAAATTCCCGCCGGTTGGCTCATTGACCAAGCCGGTTGGAAAGGCAAACGATTCGGTGATGCCGGTGTGCATCACAAACAGGCGTTGGTATTGGTTAATTACGGTAAAGCAACCGGTATGGATATAAAAAATTTGGCTGATAAAATCATAGCAGATATTCAAGACAAATATGATATAATTTTACAGCCCGAAGTAAATTTTATTGACAATGACAATAGAACTCAATAAAAGTTTTTTATGAAAATAAGCTAAAAAAACATTTATTATCAACTAAATAGTAAAACCTGTCAGGTTGGTTAAACCTACTGGGTCTGGTTCTTAAATGAATTAAAAAAGCCATATTATGTTTCATAAACCGAAAGTTTCCGTTATCATTCCTTGTTACAATTCCGAAAACTATTTAAAAAAAGCAGTTGATTCGGTTTTAAATCAAAGTATTGCCGAATTGCAAATTATTTTGGTAGATGACGGCTCAACGGACAAAACACCGGTCTTGTTGCAACAATACAAGTTGCAAGACAATCGTGTTGAAGTGGTAACACATCCGAAAAACAAGGGATTGGGTCCGGCAAGAAACTCAGGAATTTCAATAGCAAGCGGCGAATACATTTTTTTCCTAGACAGTGATGATTATATCCACCCGAACAGTTTTGAAGTTTTATATGACCAAGCCAAAACCGAACAACTCGATATCCTACAAACGCAACATATTGTTCATCAAAACGGACATAAAACCTTGATGCCGCCGGAATTGCCCGTTTTTCCGAATGCGATATCAGGCATCGCATATTTTAATGCCGGTTTTTTTATAGAACCGAAAGCTTGTGCCAAACTTTGGCGCACGGAATTTATTAAAAAACATAATTTGCAATTCGCAACCGGTTTTTACGAAGATATGGCAATGGTTTTTCAGGGTTTTGCTTTAGCACAAAAAGTCAATAATATTGAATTTCCGGCTTATCATTACATCATCCGGCAAGATTCTATAACACAACAGATTGTTACACGCGCTCATATAGACGGTTATAAGCAAAGTCTCATCGATATGCAACATTTGTTTATGCATCCGGAACTGACCGGCAAATCATCGGCATTTGTAGCCGGATTTTTTCTGTATTTAAAAGAATTAGCCGTATTGGCCTTACAAACCGGTGATATGTCTATCATCAACGAAACTAAATATTTTATCAATCAGATGACATCGAAATATGCCAGATTTTTAACCGGTAATCGTTTATTGTCTTTTTCCAAAAGGTTTTTGTTAAAAAAATCGCCTTTTTTATATGCTCAATTAAAGAAACGGTATAAAAAAAGCTGACGTGTTTTGTCAGCTTTTGTTTTTGATAAAGTAATTTAGGGTTATCGGATTTTCTCATTCAAAATAGCTCTTGAAATGACTATTTGTTGAATTTCAGATGTACCTTCGTATATTTGGGTGATTTTGGCATCGCGCATCATACGTTCCACATGATATTCTTTAACATAACCGTAGCCACCGTGTATTTGGACCGCTTCG
>WFZY01000226.1 GCA_015489265.1 Flavobacteriaceae bacterium
CGTAAGACAATACATTCCTAAAAAATCAAATTTTAATGATTATAACGATAGAGAAATAAAAAAAATACAACATAAAATCAATAGAAGACCTAGAAAAAATCTAAATTATGACAACCCTAAAAATCAATTTTATAAACTTGTTTTTGTATTTTATTGATAATTTAGTGAAAATCTTTAACTATTTATTAAAAGCCAATCTTAACAAAAAATTGTATTTTTGACAAAAAGCTTCGTATGAAATTTTCACCGACTTCTTTACGATCCAAAATCTTTATTTCTATGACCGGATTGGTCTTTCTGGCATCCATTATGATTTTGATTGTAACCGTTTTACAATATAAAGAGGAAGCGGAAGATTATCATAAAAAACGTTTGTTGCGTAAAGAAACTGCTGTTAAAGTTCACATTAACAGCATCTTAGAAAATACATCATTTGAAGTTAAAACCAACAAACTAAAATATATATTTAAACCTAACGGCAGCATGCGTGGGCTATCCAGCATTAGCGAATTGTCGCGTATCCATAAAATGCCCATTAATATTTATGACTTAAAAGGAAATTTGATTGTCAGTTCGTTATGGAAATTGAGTAGAAAAGAAGATTCTTTACAACATCTACCAAAAAAGATTATCAAATTGATTGACCAAAGTCCGGAAAAGCGATACGTTATTAAGCATGAAAGCAAAAACGGTGAATACCAATCATCTTACAGTTATATTTATGACCGCCGGTTTAAGCCCATTGCCATATTAAACTTACCCTATTTGGCTGACAGCACCTTTTACAAAAAGGAACTTTGGGAATTTCTCAAAAACTTGGGAACCATCTACTTTTTAATGTTTTTATTGGCCATTTTCTTATCCTATTTTTTGTCACGATATATCACCAAATCGCTTAATACGGTTAATAATGTGTTGAAAAAAATCTCTTTTTCCAACCAAAACCAAAAAATCATCATTAAAAATCCAAATGAAGAAATCAACCAACTGATTGAAACCTACAATGGTATGGTTGACAAACTGGAAGAAAGTGCTCAAAAATTGGCACAAACCGAACGCGAACAAGCTTGGCGTAATATGGCCAGACAAGTAGCGCACGAAATCAAAAATCCTTTAACACCGATGCGCTTAAGTATTCAAAGTTTTCAAATGACCTTTGATCCGGACGACCCCGATATCAAACAAAAATTTGATGAGTTTGCGCAAATGCTCATCGAACAAATAGATTTAATGAGTAGAATTGCTTCGGCTTTTTCTGATTTTGCCAAAATGCCCCAAGCACATTTACAAGAAGGTAATTTAGTCACCACTATTGAAAATGCTTTAAAATTATATGACGCCAAACAAGTACGTTTTGTCAGTAGTGATGATAAAATTTTATTTAATTTTGATAAAAATCAAATACAACGGGTCATTGCCAATTTGGTAAAAAATGCCTTACAAGCCGTCCCTGATGATCGCGAACCGGAAGTGCTGGTATCTGTACGACAAACCGAAGACAAAATTTATATTACGGTAACGGACAACGGTAGCGGTATTGATCCCAAATACCAATCGCGGATTTTTGAACCGAAATTCACTACCAAAAACAGTGGTATGGGACTTGGACTGTCTATGGTAAAAAAAATTGTAGAAAATCATAATGGTAAAATCTATTTTAATTCCGATAAAGACATGGGAACCACATTTATCATTGAATTTGATAAATAGAGTTTATGAAGTTTGTAATATTGAACATGGAAAAGCAAAAAAATAAATTAAATTGAATGGAATTAATAATTTAGATTCCACATTATGTCTAAAATAACAATCGCATGTCATTTCGAAGGAGGAACGACTGAGAAATCTGTATTACAATAAGATGTCGAACTGCGTTCGAAATGACAAAAAATTCTAAATAAAAATAAAATAAATAACCAGTCAATCATGAAAAATTATAACAACATTCTAACTGAAACTGAAGGCGCTATCGGAATGATTACAATTAATCGACCTAAACAACTCAATGCTTTAAACAAAGAAACCATAGCTGAATTGCATGAAGCTTTTGATAATTTTAACCGAGATGAAAACATTAACGTCATTATCGTTACCGGAAGTGGCGAAAAAGCATTTGTTGCCGGTGCGGACATCAAAGAATTTATGAATTTTGATGCTGTTCAAGGACGCGAATTAGCCGCCAAAGGACAAGAATTACTCTTTGATTTTGTCGAAAATCTGGAAACACCGGTGATTGCTGCTATTAATGGTTTTGCTTTGGGTGGCGGCTTGGAATTGGCTTTGGCATCGCACATTCGTATCGCTTCCGATAATGCCAAAATGGGCTTACCCGAAGTTTCTTTGGGGGTCATTCCCGGTTATGGCGGCACCCAACGTTTGGCACAAATCATCGGCAAAGGACGCGCTATGGAAATGATTTTAACCGCTGAAATGATTAATGCCGATACCGCCCTGAATTACGGATTGGTTACAGAAGTGGTTCCGCAAGCGGAATTGATGATTGCCGCTAAAAACAAAGCGCAAAAATTGTTGAAAAATTCGCCCAAAGCCCAATCTTTTGCCATTAAAGCTTTGAACGCCGCTTATACAAAAACCGGTTTTGAAGTGGAAAAAGATTTGTTTGGACAAGCTTTTGCTACTGCTGATTTTAAAGAAGGTACTACAGCTTTTGTCGAACGTCGCAAAGCGGAATTTACAGGAAAATAAAGCGTTATTATCGATATTTTGCAAATAAACGGGCGCCGGCAAGCACGGCAATAATACTCAACAGGTAATTTTGCGGCGCCGGCTTAGGCGGAATTATCAGTAAAGCGGTTACGATAAAAATAACCACAAAAACCAAAGCTGATTGCCATAATATTTTTTTAGTAGTCGGGCTCATAATTTTTTAGGCAAATTTAAAGCTTTTATCCGTTGTAACAAAGTCGGGTGTGAATAATGCGCCGCAACATACCATGGATGCGGTGTTAAATTGCTCAAACTTTTACGGCTCAGTTTTTTTAAGCCGGAAATCAAATCTTTGGCATTGTGATATTCCTTGGCAAAAGCATCGGCTTGGTATTCAAATTTTCTAGATAACCAATTGGTCAACAATCCGGTTAAAAAGGACATCGGTGTGAACAATAGTGCAAAAGCAATCAAATTGATGTGAAACTTGGCTTGCGATACGCCTAATGCTTGCGCCAAAACCCGGCTGTCAATAACCAATGACAACAAATACAAAATGATGCCGGTAGAAAAAATCGATAAAATTAAATTATATACAATGTGCCGGCGTTTGTAATGCCCTATTTCATGTGCTAAAACCGCTGTAATTTCGTCCGGTGTCAAATCTTGTATCAACGTGTCGTATAACACCACCTTCTTTTTAGGTCCGAAACCTGAAAAATACGCATTGGCTTTGGTACTGCGTTTACTACCGTCAATGACAAAAATCTTATCTAACTGATACTGCGTTTTTTGTGCCAAAGCTTGCAATTTATTTTTTAATTCGCCATCCGGTAAAGGGGTCAATTTGTTAAACAACGGCACAATCAAG
Organism: Flavobacteriaceae bacterium; assembly: GCA_015489265.1. Taxonomy (GTDB): domain Bacteria; phylum Bacteroidota; class Bacteroidia; order Flavobacteriales; family Flavobacteriaceae; genus WGBX01. The sequence goes on from WFZY01000226.1 coordinate 3,539, forward strand.
CTGGTATAAAACATATTGATAAAAATGACAAAAACCGCAAAAAACAACCAAGCATACCACCAAAAATTTTTACCGAATTGCCGGTAAAACCAAATAAACACAGCCAATAGCAAACCGGTCAGCAACAAATTGATGAGCAACGACTTGATTTGATCGATAAAAAACAATTTTTTAGTCGATTTGTTAAAACCAAATTGCTCTTCTATCACAAAAGTTCTGTAGTATGACAAAGGCAAAGTTAAAATGGCTGAAGCGATTAACAAAATACCGAAAAAAATCAGCGATTGCCAAAATCCCGATGGTGTAATTGCCGAAATTTGCCGGTCAAGCCATGCAAAACCGTCCAAAAATAAAAATATCAAAATAGCGACAAAAGACACAGTAGAAGTAAGCATCTCAAACCGGTAATTGACAGCTTTATAAGCTTGTGATTGCTGATAAGCTTCCGCATCATACACATCTTTCAACACGTCCGGTACCGGATCATTAAAATGTTGGGCATTGCGCCAATCCAAATATTTTTCCAGTAAAAAATCTAATATCAAAAAGCCGGTAAATAAATAAAAAATCGTGCTTGCTTGCATAGTTTGGTTTTGAATGCAAAGTTAATGAGAATTGTTGAAAACGCTATTTCGAATCCAATAGTTTTTATATCTTTACACCAACAAAATAAGGCGTTTGAAATGCAAAAACTCAACTTTCCGGAATATGATTTAAAACTTAAAAAACAAAATGGCAAATGGTTGATTTTTGATCCGATACGTAAAAAAAATTATATTTTAACCCCCGAAGAATGGGTGCGGCAACACACCTTGCAATATTTGATACATGACAAAAATTACCCTGAAAATTTAATAGCCGTTGAAAAAGAATTGCACATCAATCAAACCAAAAGACGATTTGATATTGTCGTTTTTAACCGCCGGATGACACCTGAAATATTAGTGGAATGTAAAGCGCCTTCTGTTCAAATTACTCAAAAAACTTTCGATCAAGCCAATCAGTACAATTGGCTACTCAAAGCCCCTTATTTATTTTTAACTAACGGTTTGAAACATTATATTTGCCAAATCAATTTTGAAGCCAATCAATTCAAATTTTTAACAAAATTACCTGAAAACCGCCGATGAAAACAGCTGTAGTCATCTTAAACTGGAACGGACAAAAATTACTCGAAGAATTTTTACCTTCGGTTATGAAATATTCGCCTGAAGCAAGCATTTATGTCATTGACAATGCTTCTACAGATTATTCTGTCGCCTATTTAAAAACGCATTTTCCGGAAGTACAGTTGGTACAATTAGACCAAAATTACGGCTATGCCGGTGGTTACAATCGCGGCTTGCAACATATAGATGCCGACATATACGCACTGGTTAATTCGGATATCGAAGTCACTGACAATTGGTTATCGCCGGTTTTAAAAACTTTTGAGAATGAACCGGATACGACAGTCATTCAACCTAAAATTAAAGACTATAAAAACAAAAAAAGCTTTGAATATGCCGGTGCCGCCGGTGGATTTTTAGATTTTTTCGGATATCCGTATTGTGACGGACGCAGATTGTTTAAGGTAGAAGAAGATAAAGGACAATATAATACCCCAAAAGAAATTTTTTGGGCTTCCGGTGCTTGTTTTTTTATCAGAAAAGATACGTTTGACCGGCATAAAGGATTCGACGAAAGTTTTTTTGCGCACCAAGAAGAAATTGACTTGTGTTGGCGCATCCAACATACCGGTAAACATATAAAGTATGTTCCCGAATCGGAAGTATATCATTTGGGCGGAGCCAGTTTAGAAGCTCAAAATCCGTTTAAGACGTACTTAAATTTTAGAAATAACTTGATGATGTTGCTTAAAAATTTGCCGGCATATCTTATTTTTCCGGTCATTTTTAGCCGTTTGATTTTGGACGGCTTGTCAGGTATTGTTTTCCTACTACAAGCCAAACCCAAACATACTTTGGCAGTGGTTAAAGCACATTTCGGATTTTACAAGCGCATCCCAAAAATCTTAAAACAGAGACCAGATAAAAGTATAAAAAAATATTATAACCGATTTAGCATTTTTATAAAATGAAAGATAATAATTTTGAAAAAATAACCGAAAAAGACTCTTTGTATGATCATTTGGAACAAATGAGCATACACGAATTATTGGTCAATATCAATAACGAAGACAAAAAAGTACCATTTGCAGTCGAAAAAGCCATTCCGCAGATTGAAGCTTTGGTTGAGCAAGTGGTTGATAAACTGCAAAAAGGCGGTAGATTGTTTTATATTGGCGCCGGCACCAGTGGTAGATTGGGTATCTTGGATGCCAGTGAATGTCCGCCTACTTTTGGGGTTGAAGACGATTTAGTCATCGGCATGATTGCCGGTGGAGATATTGCCATTAGAAAAGCCGTTGAAGAAGCGGAAGACAGCACTACTCAAGGTTGGCAAGACTTATTAGATAAAAATTTTAGTAACCGAGATGTGCTGGTCGGTATTGCCGCATCCGGCACGACGCCTTATGTGGTCAGCACAATACAAAAAGCTCGTGAAATGGGAGCGGTAACCGGTTGTATCACTATGAATCCCGGAAGTCCGTTGGAACAAGCTGCTGAATATCCCGTAACCGTAGTTGTTGGTCCGGAATTTGTCACCGGTAGTAGCCGTATGAAAGCCGGAACTGCCCAAAAATTGGTTTTAAACATGATTTCAACCAGTAGTTTAATCAAACTGGGACGCGTCAAAGGTAACAAAATGGTCGATATGCAACTGACCAATGCCAAATTAGTGGACCGCGGCACCAAAATGATTATGAATGAAACCGGCTTGCCATACGAAGAAGCCCGTCAGTTACTTTTAAAAACCGGTAGTGTCCGATTGGCATTAAAAACTTTTTTTGATAAAAAATGACATTTCCATTAAACAGTACTAAATGCAACTCTTAAATTTATAGATTATTCAGGATGTAATTAATAAATTTAATTATATTTTCAGAAATATTTTGTTAATAAATATAAACAATGTTTGCAAAATATGTAATATTACTTCATACTTATTACTAAAAATGCAGTTTATCAAGCAGTTTATGCAGTTTATAAAAAAAATTAAGCAGTTTATATAATTTTTCATAATACTTTAAGTAACTTTTGTAACTTTGCCAAAAGTAAACGTTAACCTAAAAAATACAATCATGAAAAACTATGTTCTTCTATTGCTTGTGGCAATAAGTACTTTCTCTTGCACTATAAAAGATGAAAACCAAACTTTAGACAAAGAAACCAGTATTGATCTATTAACTGCCCATAAATGGCACGGTGTCAGTGTAACACAATTTGTCAATGATAAAGAACAAGGCGGTTATCATAACACTGGTGAAATTCTACGCCTTGATATTGAAAGAAATTTTATTAAAACTCTTAATGGTACTGTAATTGTTGATGGTAGTTGGGCATGGATGAATAATCCTAATACGACCTCTATCCTGGTACAACATCCCTCTATATCCGGAAATAACCAAAATGAGACCAATGAATTAATCATCAATATTTTAACGGAAGATTATCTAGAATACAGTATTTTTAGCAGTGATGGAAATGGCAATACTGTTAGAAGCGATTATTTTTATAAAAAATAATCCTTCATAAAAATACCTTATGATGCTTCATTAATCTCTTGTTCCAAAAAAACAGGAGATTTTTTTATTTGCTCAACTAATTGCGGATTTTGTGATAAAAACTGTCGCAACCATATTCGTAGTTCTTTTTGCTCGTATGGCAACAATACTTTATAAGATTTTTCCAATTCCTTGATAAACAATTCCGGATTAAAACTCACCTTCTCTAAAATGGTTATCGTGTAATTATAAAATGCTCTTGCCATAGTATAGATTGTTTAAAACTGCTATAAATATAATGAATTTGGGGCAAATTTATTGTGTCAAATAACATAAATAATTGTTAAAATTTACAGTCCAATAATTAGCTTGATAAATCTTATCTTTGCGTCTGAAATCATAAGTAATATGAAAGACTACATTTCTTATTTGGAAAGTTTTGTGACAGAAAATCGCATCGCCATATTTAAAAAAGTTTTGTCGCAGCGCACGCGTTTTTTTACGGCTGTGCTTGAAGATTTATACCAAATGCACAATGTCAGTGCCGTAGTCCGTAGCGCTGATATATTCGGTTGGCAAGATTTGCATATTGTTCAAAAGAAATATGACCCCAAACTGTCACACGCCATTGCCAAAGGTGCCGAAAAATGGCTGGGTATTCATCGTTACACACAAACGCAAGATGCCATTAATCAATTAAAACAAAAAGGATATAGAATTGTAGCCACTACACCACATACCAACGATGTCAGTTTGCCCGATTTTGATTATACCCAACCGGCAGCTTTTTTCTTTGGAGTGGAAAAAGACGGCTTGTCCGAAGAAGTGATGGACCAAGCCGATGTCTTTTTAAAAATTCCTATGTATGGTTTTACCGAAAGTTTTAACATCAGTGTGGCAGCAGCCATTATCATGCATAGTGTCACCGAATCATTGCGAGCATCTGATATTCCTTGGCAATTGTCTGAACAAGAACAAGCAATCATTTACCGTCAATGGCTTGAAAAAAGTATCAAGCGTATTGATTTAATCAAAAAAGATTATTTTGAAAAATACGGGAGTATTTAATTGTAAAATAAACTATGAAATTAAAAGATTTTATCCTTTCAGTCGTAAATTTGCCTGATGATGTATTAGCGGAAATGCTATTGGCTTTTACACCTACACATTTACCTAAAGGCACCCAAATTTTACAACAAGGTAAAACATGCAAAAAACTATTTTATATCGAAAAAGGTTTAGCTCGCAGTTACTACTACAACGACAAAGGCAAAGATGTCACCGTTTGGTTTTTTAGTGATAATAATATCATGGTTAGCGTTGAAAGTTTTTTTCAGCAAAAACCGAGCTTATATCACATGGAACTCTTGGAAGACAGCACTTTATATTATATAGACTACCAAAAACTGCAACAACTATTTGACCAATATCATGGCATAGAACGCTTTGGACGTCTATTGGCTATACAACTACTAACCGATGTGGTTGAAAAACTTAATGCTATTCAGTTTCAAACCGCCAAGGAACGCTATCATTTTTTGATAGAAAAATATCCTGATATTGCCTATCGCGCGCCTTTGGGACATATTGCTTCTTATTTGGGCATAACCCAAGAAACTTTAAGCCGTATCAGAGCCGGAAAATAAATTTGCTGCTTAATCCAACTATCATTTTTTGATATAGGTCAAAAGATTCGGAAAACTTCTGCTATAATTTTGCATTCGATTTTGAACTAAATTGAATGTAAAATGAAGAAAGACAATAATTTAAACAAATTTGCAGGCATATTTCTAATGTTAAGCTTGGCAATAGTGCAGGCACAAGGACAACAAATCAATCCGGTTTTAAAGGATTTGATTCAAAAAGCTTTGCAAAAGAATCACGAACTAAAAATCACGGATTATAAAATTACAAAAACAGAAATCAACCGGCAAAAAGTATACAAAACTTTTTTACCGGCTTTAACGCTAAATGCGGGCTATACGCGACTGAATGATGATATTATTTTAGACCCCAAATTACAGCTTTTGCTCAAAGGCAGTGAACGATTATTGATTAAAGAGCAACTCGGATTGCCCTTTAACAGCCAATTACCCCCAACAATTCCAACATCAGAAATCAAACCCATTCAAGATAAAAATATATTAAAATCGTCAGCCGATTTGCAATGGGTAATCTTTACGGGACTCGAAGCACACTATGGCATTAAAGCCACGCAACACAAAGAAAAAGCGCTACGTTATGCACGTGAAATTACCACCAAACAAAGTATTAAAGAAGTGATGCAAACTTATGATCGACTCGCATTGGTCATAGCTTCTGAAAAAGTTTTGAATAGCATTGAAAAACAGCTCGACTTGAAAGAAAAGCAAGTGCAATCAGCTGTAAAAAATGGATTAAGCATCAAAATTGATCTACAAAAAATAGCTTTTGCCCGTCAGAAATTACAGATTAAAAGAACTGAAACCCAAAATCAAAAAGCTTTGCTATGGGAAAAATTACACCAGCTAACCGGTGCGTCTTATACTTTCATTGAAAACATAAAACCGGATTTAAAACCTTTAATGTTAGAAAAAAGCCAATTGCAACAACTTCAAAAACCTGTTGAAATCAAAAGTTTAGAAGAAATTGTTCAAGCTAAGAATAGTTTACAAAAAATGACCTATGCCAAATATCTTCCCAAAATTGCTATCAAAGGACATTATGAATTTTTAGACGACGACTTGTCAATGCTCGATCCTAAATGGTATGTCGGCATTGGCCTGAAATGGCAAATATTTGACGGACTTAAAGCTATAGATCAAGCACGTAAATTAAAATATGACAAGCAAATTTACCGTGAAAAAATACAGCAGACTCAAGAATTATTAAACTTAGCTGTCAAGAATGCCCGATTGAATTACCACACGGCAGAAAAACAAATTGCCTTGAATAACAAAGCTGTTCAACTGGCTAAAGATACCTACCGGTTGGTTGAAAAACAATATGCAAACGGTTTGGTTGACATAACGGAATTACTTAAAGCTTTAACCGAATGGCAAAAAGCCGGTTTTAAATTGCAAGAAGCTTATTATCATCAGCGACAAGCAGCTTTAGACTTGTTAACCAGAACCGACCGGCTTCAAGATATCATACAATAGCAAAATAACAAATTCATTATTAAATAATTATAAAACTTTGAACTTATGAAGATGACACAACTTAAACATTTTTCTACATTAATAACTTTGTGGATGTTTATGGGTTTTACATCCTGTAGCCACCCTACAAAAATAACAGATTTAAGGGGAAAGGTTAAATATGAAAGCATAAACCTGGCAACCAAAATTCCCGGACGAGTTGCTAAAATTTTAGTCAAAGAAGGGCAAGAAGTGGCCAAAAATGACACTTTATTAATCATAGACAGTCCCGAAATTGCCGCTAAATACGAACAAGCCCAAGGCGCTGTACAAGCAGCGAAAGCCCAACTACAAATGGCTTATAACGGGGCAACTATTGAACAAGTCAAACAGATAGACGGTAAATTGGCAGCTGCTGAAGCGCAATTGGCTTTTGCCAATGCATCCTACAAACGGCTTGCCAATATGTTTAAAGACACTTTGGTGCCACCGCAAAAATTTGATGAAGTAAAGATGAAATTAAAAATGGCACAAGCTCAAGTCAAAGCCATCAAAGCCAAACAAAAAGAAGTATTAAAAGGCACCCGTAAAGAAGTTATAGCACAAGCAAAAGGGCAACTACAACGCGCGCTTGGCGCCTTAAAAGAAGTGGAAGCCGCTCAAAAAGAAAGATTTGTAGTGGCACCAGCAGCAATGCAAATTGAAAATATCACGCTAAAAAAAGGCGAATTGGCGACACCCGGCTACACCATAGTCAATGGCTATTTACCCAAACAAATATATTTCAGGTTTACCATTCCGGAATCTAAGGTGCATCAATTCAAAGTCAATCAATTGGTGACGATAGAAAATCCGTATACCAAAAAACAAATCAAAGCAAAAATCAGTGTAATTAAATCCCTTCCTGCTTATGCCAATATTACAGCACCTTCTGAGTCTTATGGCTTGGGCGAAGGACTTTACGAAATGAAAATAGTGCCGGTAAATCCGGAAAAAGCAAACGGATTTTATCAAAACGCATGGGTTTTAATCAAATAAAGCTATGAAAATATTTATTAATTTGTTTAAAAATGAACTGAAGCGCATCTTTAAAAACGATGTGGTTATGGCTATCTTTTTCGGTGCGCCACTGGCTTACGGATTATTGTTCGGTTATGTTTATAAAAAAGCCAAAGTCACCGATATCCCGGTGGTAGTGATCGATGAAGATGCCGGTATTTTGAGTGATAAAATTATTCAAGCATTAGATGATACCGAAGGTTTAAAAGTCGTCAAAGTGTTACCGGATGCCAATACATTAGATGATTTGATGAAAAGTAAAGCTTATGCAGCCGTGATTAAAATTCCAAAAGATTTTGAAAAAAATATCCTTCAAAAAAATTATCCTGCTATCAATGTAGATTTGGATATGAGCAATATTTTGATTGCCAATTTTGCCAGTAAAAATATTCAGCTGGTTTTACAAACGCTCAAAGCCGGCATAGAAATAGAAGCGCTAAATAAAAAGGGGATGCCAAAAAACATAGCCCAAAAGCAATTTGAAAGTTTTAAAACCAATTATCATAAACTTTACAACCCGACAAGCAATTATGAATATTTTATGTTGCCCGGATTATTGGGAGCTATTCTGCAACAAGTGATTTTTTTGGCGTTGGCACTGGTATTTGCCCGTGATTTTGAAGATGGTTATTTTGCCGAATTGTTAAAAGTCAGCAAAAATCCTTTATACCTTATCAGTTTGAAAGCGCTACCATTTATCTTGTTAACCTTGATTAATTGGGCGGTTTTAGCTGCTTTCTTATCCTTTTTTCAAATTGATTTGAAACTCTTTAATCTACCAATGTTGGTATTAGCCGGTTTGTTGAGTTTGTCTGCCATGCTTATTGGCATGTTATTTTCCGTATTGATACCCAATCAGTTAAAAGCAACAGAATTTTTGATGGTGATATCTACACCGGCATTTATTTTAAGCGGTTTTACCTGGCCGGTAATGGCTATGCCCGGATGGATTCAACAACTTTCTCAATGGATTCCATTAACCCCTTTTTTAAGTGCCGCTAAAAAAATAGCCTTTTATGGTGGAAATTTGCAGCATATTTTACCTGAAATCAAACAACTATCACTCATTACTTTAATAGCATTTATTTTGCTGGTTATCAGTTTAAAAATCAAAATTTACCGGCAATCAAAAAAAACATTACACCATGTGTAATACCGATTACACATTCAATATAGTCCAATAAAATTGTACTATTTTCATGTAGTATCGGCATAATACCCCAAATCCATTTAGGTTATTCTATATTTGGAATTGGTATTATTTTGGACTATGATACAATTCTTTTTGGTATTAAACCCGAAGTGTCTGAAAAGGTGCTTCGGGTTTTTTGTATGATGCCAATCTTAAATAGCCAATATAAATGTATGATAATAATGA
>WFZY01000227.1 GCA_015489265.1 Flavobacteriaceae bacterium
CTTTGTTTATATCGATTATAAATTTCATATGCTTTACCAATTTGATCTAATGAGATATAAGTACTAACTAACAAATTTGTAGTTTCACCAAGTGCCAATGTATCTTTTACCCTTTCAAATTTTATCAATGCACCTAAACCATCCTTGACAGCTTTATTATATTTTCTATTATCTAATGCTTTTAAAGCATTTATTAGAAAAACACTGCCTTGGATATAAGGATTAGAAATATTTTCTGTATTGTTATTGAGGAATAAGATTGCTTTTTCAAATTCTTTATTTAAAGAAGAAGAGTAATAAATCTTAGCTAATTCAATAATTAATAATATACTATCATTCCTTGTTTTTGCTTCTGATAATTTTGTTTTCAGGCTATCTAATTTGTTTTGTTGCGCAGACATGGATGTTGTGTAAAAAATCCAGCTAATAACAAAAAACAACAAATAAAACCTTGAAAATTTCATAATAACTAATTTAAACTTCAAATATAAATGTTAAAATTTTAACATTCAAGAATTTTGTTAATTTTTTGAATGACAATTATCACTAAAATATGTTATATTATCGCCGATATATTGCGTATTTTCATTAAGAAACTTGTGTCAAATGTTGGTTATTTCTGATTCTAAAAGAATTTTGGAAGAAAGAGCTGTTTTTTATAAAATGTGGTTCATTAATCAATAGACGAAAGGATATCATATTCTTGGTACTATTAAAAAACAACAGCCCCCATATTATGAGGGCTGTAGCAGCTTAATGTTTGCTTGTTGTGTTTGTTCCAAACAATATTTTAAAATGTCAAATTTAATCCGGCTAAAACATTAAAACCGGCTTGCGGAAAATAGTAAGGATCATCCCCCCACATATAGCCGTTTGATGCATATTTTTTATTGAAAATATTATTTAATTTTAAGGTAATGGCAGCATTTTTAAACCATTGGTTGGCACCGGTTTCGTAGCGTAATAAAATATTTTCTACCCAATAACTATCCAATTTTGATGCGGCAATATTGCGATTGTCCATATATTGACTGCCGACATATTTGGTTATGGCTTGTAACTTGAGTTGTTGCAGCGGTTTATAAGTAAGTATGCCTGCCCCTACAACATCAGGGGCATAGGCGATTTTGGTGTTTTTTAATACTTTTAATTGTCCGTTGTCACGTGTATAATACGCTTTATTGCGATTGTCACTTAATGACAAGTTTCCTTGAAAATCAATTTGCTTAGTCAGCCGGTAAGCAGCTTGTGTTTCAATCCCGATGCGATAGCTTTCCCCTACATTTTCTCTAATCGGGTCGCCGACATTGGTAATACGACCGGTTAACACCAATTGGTCTTTGTAAAACATACCGTATAAATTGACTTCGGTTTTGAGTTTTCCGGCTTGGTATTTCCAACCGGCTTCTATATCGTTTAAAGTTTCGGGTTTGGGTTTGTCTATCGTTGCATTTTGATAGTCGTCCCTGTTGGGTTCTCGGTGGGTTTGCGCAACCGAGAGATACAAATCGTTAGCGGTATTCAAATCGTAATACAAACCGATTTTCGGATTGATAAAGAACAAATCGTCTGACATGGTCCAAGGGCTTTGCCATGCAACTGTGCCGTCAACTTTGTAACTGATTTTTCTAAATTGTACATCGGTAAAGAGTTTCAATTTTGGGCTGATTCGATAAACCGCTTTGGCAAAACCGTTGACGGATTTTTTAATGCCGGTATTGCGGTAATACTCATGCCGGATTTTGCTGTCGGAAGCATATTGCGCCCAAATCACGCGTCCGAAATGTCTACCGTCGTATTCGTTGGCAGCCAATCCGAAAATATAATGCCCGACTTTGGTTCGGTATTCCAAAGATGCAATAGCACCGTAAAAATCATTATCTAACCATTTGCGTCGGATTAAATCGGTGTGATCGATAGTTTGTCCGTTGATAACGATAGGGGTAAAGCCGTAATCGGCAAAATCTTCATCTTGTTTATATTGTTCGTAATAACCGCGTCCGTAGGTGTAATGGGTGGCTAAATGCAATTTTAAATCTTTGCTGAATTGGTGACTGAAATGCAGTTGGTAATGATCTTGACTATAATTATCGATTTGGTTATCATAATAATCAATAACATTCCAATTGCTGTCATAAATAGCACCGGCATAGTTAAAAGTGGGATTGGTTTCAAATGTTTGTTTATCAACCCCATACCAAGCTTGATAGGTGATTTCATGACCGCCGAAAACAAGGGCTTTCAGGGTATTTTTATCATCTTTGTAAGCACCGGACAGATAATAAGATTTCAGATTGGAACTAGCACGGTCAATATAGCCGTCCGAAGTGGTTTTAGAAAAATGTCCGGAAAAACTAAAATGCTTGTGCAACAAGCCGGTGCTACCTTTGACGCCGTATTTTTTGGTATTGAAACTTCCGTAAGCGGTTTGAATGCCGGTAGTAGCTTCTTTGTTAATTTGGTCGGTTTGCAAGCTTAAGCCGGCACCGAAAGCACCGGTACCAAAAGTAGAAGTTCCCACACCGCGTTGTATTTGTAAACTTTGGGTGTTGGTGGCAATATCCGGAATATCTACCCAATACACACTTTGCGATTCGGGGTCGTTAAAGGGAATGCCGTTTAAAGTTACATTAATTTGTTGCGCACTAATACCACGAATACGAATACCGGTATAACCGATACCCGCACCGGCATCAGACGTAACGACTACGCCGGGCATTGTTTCAATTAAGTAGGGGACATCTTGTCCCAGATTTTGTGCTTGTAACTGCTGTTTTGAAACATTGGTTTGTGCCACCGGCATATCCGGGGTGGCTTTGACGGCATTGATAATAACTTCATTTAGTTGTTCCGCTTTAGGTTTTAAAAGGATATTGAGATATGTATCACGTTGTGCCATGACTACCATCTCTTTGGTTTGATAACCGGTATAGGATACAACCAAAGTATATTTGCGCGGTTTGACTTTCAAATGGAATTCCCCGTTGAAATCCGTAGCTTTTTTCAAGGGAATTTCTTTAACTGCAACTACAGCTCCGGCGAGCGGTTGGTTGTTTTCACCGGTCACTTTTCCGGTAATGTTAATATCTTGTGCCCAAGTCGTCCAGCCGGACAGCAAGAGTAATAAAAATAGTTTTTTCATGATGTTGTTTTTTACAAATGATTAAATAAATATTGATGTAAAAAACAAGGGAAGTCGGTATCATTAGCTCCCTAAACAGCATTACCTGTTCAGGTTCTAAGGGTCTGATCTCAGCTCGTTTTTGAGCACCCCTGTTTTTCAGGTTGCAAAGATAGTGGTTTTAGTTTAATGATAAAGATTTTAGATGTAAGTTTTTAGTAAAATCTCAGGTGATAAATTATGTAGATTTAGGTGTTTCTATTAATTGTTTAATTATCAATGAGATATAAATGATTGCGTAAGTTTAAGGGGAAATACTTTTATTTTTTAAGGAAAAATATTAAATTTGTTGGATAAATTAAGAGCTATGTCCTATAAAGTTTACATTTTTGATAAAGCTATAACGATAACGGACAATCTTAATGAAAGTTCGCAAAATGTTTATGCTTTTTCATCTGTAAATTTGGACGAAATTATCAGCAAATTGCAAGCTAATATCTTACCGGAAGTTTTTTTATACCATCCGCGTTTGGATGAAGCTTGGAATATCTTTCAAAAACATTTTGATGTCATTGAAGCTGCCGGCGGTATAGTTGAAAATGATGAACATAAATACCTGTTTATCTATAGAAATGGCAAATGGGACTTGCCTAAAGGTAAAATGGAAGTTGGTGAACAGCCGGCTGAAACGGCTATTCGAGAAGTGAAAGAAGAATGTGGCATTCAAAACATCGAAATTGACCATTTTTTGTTAGATACTTACCATTTATTTAATGATAATAACAAAAAACGACTTAAAATTACCCATTGGTTTAAGATGAACGAGCAAGAGAAAAGCGCTTTAATCCCGCAAACCGAAGAAGGTATCGAACGCGTGGAATGGATTGATGTGACCGATAGAACCTTTCCACTTGAAAATTCGTATGAAAATATCAAACTGCTGTTTTCCGATTTGAATAAGTTGAAAAACTTGAGATAACGTTTTAAACCTAAGACTTTATCATTTTTTCAAAACCTGGCAGGTTTCAAAAACCTACTGGGTTTGGTGTAAAAAACTCTACAACCGCAAGTCACTTTTATCTTTCGGATAAATCGCTTTGACATCATAGATTAAAGCATTCTCGCTGGTGTATTTTTGCAAATCGAGATTTTTAAATTCGTTGTGTGCTACAACTGCCAATACGGCATCATATTTTTTGTCGGTTGTTTCAATATCTGAGATTAAATCCAAACCATATTCGTCTTTGACTTCTTCGGGTGATGCCCAAGGGTCATATACATCGACATTCATCTGATAATCTTGCAGTTCGCGAACCACATCAATGGCTCTGGAATTGCGAATATCCGGACAGTTTTCTTTAAAGGTAATTCCCAATACCAAAACATTGGCATCTTTGATATACAATCCCTTTTTCAGCATCATTTTGACGGTTTCTTGCGCTACAAATTGTCCCATACTATCGTTTAAACGACGACCGGCTAAAATAATTTCCGGATTGTAATCATATTCTTTTGCTTTGTGTGCCAAATAATAAGGGTCTATACCGATACAATGTCCGCCGACTAAGCCGGGGCGGAAGGGTAAAAAATTCCATTTGGTACCGGCAGCTTCCAAAACTTCCATCGTGTCTATGTCCAATAATCTAAAGATTTTAGATAATTCGTTGACAAAAGCAATATTGATGTCGCGTTGCGAGTTTTCAATCACTTTGGCAGCTTCGGCAACTTTGATAGACGATGCTTTGTGTGTACCGGCTGTAATGATGCTTTTATAGAGTTGGTCAATTTCTTCGGCAATTTCAGGTGTTGACCCCGATGTAACCTTTAAAATTTTGGTAACGGTATGTTTCTTATCCCCCGGATTGATTCGTTCCGGTGAATATCCGGCAAAAAAATCTTGATTAAATTTCAAGCCCGATGTTTTTTCTAAAATAGGGACACATTCTTCTTCGGTTGCCCCGGGAAAAACCGTTGATTCATAAATGACAATATCTCCTTTTTTCAAAACTTTTCCGACACTTTCACTGGCTTTGTAAAGGGGGGTTAAATCCGGAATTTTATGTTTATCAATAGGTGTCGGAACTGTAACGATATATATTTGTGCATCGGCTATATCTTGTAGATGGTTAGTCAGTGATAAGCCCTTTTGGTTGAAATCATTAACCAAAACACTTTTTAGCAGGTCTTCCGATACTTCCAAAGTATCATCATGTCCTTTTTTAAGTTCGGCAACCCGTTTCGAATTGATATCAAAACCGGTAACTTTATATTTACCGGCAAAGGCAGTTGCCAAAGGCAATCCGACATATCCCAAACCGATAACGGCAATTTTTTTGTCATTCATAATAATAAACTTTAGGTCAATCGTAAAAATGTGTAATTTTGAACGACAAAGATAAAAGATAATTATTGATGAAAAAAATACAAACAGAAAATATTATTCGTACCCTTATTTGGCTCATTTTTTTAGTAGGCGGGGCTGTTTTGAGTATTCATTATGACAAAATTTATTTTTATGATTGGTTCAATAGTACCGTTTTTCATGTTGTTACAATGATTCCCGGGTATATTTTGTTGCGTATGATTATCAAAATCAGTCGGAAAACCGGACGTTATTTGGCACAACACGGTCGAGAAGGTGAGCTACCACCCTTAGAAGTCAATAAACTGGTTACTACCGGTATTTACGGTTGTATGCGTCACCCGATGCATTTCGGTTTAATTTTTTTTCCGTTGGCATTTGCCCTTTTAGTAGGCAGTCCGACTTTTATATTATTTATAGCACCTTTAGAAATGCTACTGATGCTGTTACTGATTAAAATATATGAAGAACCGCATGCCCGTAAAAAATTCGGACCGGCTTATGACGACTATAAAAAACGAGTTCCTTTTTTCAGCATTAAATGTCTTAATGAGCTGATAGGATGATGTCATTATTTCGTTAATAAATTAGTGTTTAGTGCGGAATACTAAGTATCATGTCGGGTGTCCTTCCGAATGTAGCGAAGAATTTTATGTTTACTACTGAATTGCTTGTTTCGATTTCGATTCTGATGTATATCGGTATCAAGGATGTGCCGAAGCACGTATTTTGACCTTATTCAGCAATTTTTTTACGCAGCTTATCGCTTGGCACTAGACACTTTCCACTTGAGACGAAAATTTTTTCGTCTTTGCTTGCTGTTTTTTTACTAAATTTGTGTAATTTTTATGACTTATATCATATTTAGGCACAAAGAAGGGTTTAAATTTGTCTGTCAATTTAATTAAGATATATGGGAACAATTGCAATTTTGGTGTTTATTTTAGCGGGGGTCGCTTTAATATTGATAGCCAATAATTTATCTAATTTAATTTCACATAAATCATCAAACCCCGATAAGTTTGAACCTTATGAATCGGGGGTTAAAACCATTGGACCGACTTGGATTCGATTCAGAGTCGGCTACTATTTATTTGCTTTGGTTTTTTTAATTTTTGATGTCGAAATCATTTTCTTGGTGCCTTGGTCAGTTGTATTTAAAAAACTGGGTGCCGTCGCTTTAATCGACATTATTATATTCTTATTTATTTTAGGACTGGGATTGATTTATGCACTTAAAAAACGCGCTTTAAAATGGGTTTAGATAACAAAATGAATTGGATAGGGGATTCGCCACAAAAACCCTATTCGCATAATCAAATAGCCAATGATTTTCCGGGACAAATTATTCCTGCCGGAAACGGGGGCAACATTATTGTGGGCTCTATTGATAAAATTATCAACTGGGGACGCTCAAACTCTTTATGGCCCTTATACTTCGGAACAAGTTGCTGCGCCATTGAAATGATGCAAACCGGTGCAGCTCGCCACGACTGGTCACGCTTCGGATTTGAAGTAGCGCGTCCGACACCGCGACAAGCAGATGTCATTATCATTGCCGGAACCATTACCATGAAAATGGCACCTGTTTTACGCCGCCTATACGACCAAATGGCTGAGCCGAAATACGTGATTGCCATGGGTGCTTGTGCTATTTCGGGTGGTCCTTTTTACTACAATACCTATTCCGTAGTAAAAGGTGCCGACCATGTGATTCCGGTCGATGTATATGTGCCGGGCTGTCCACCACGCCCCGAAGCTTTGCTCGACGGGATGATGCTGTTGCAAAAGAAAATTAAAACGGAAGGGATGAAAACCCGTAAAAATCCGATAGTCGGATTTGATGAAGGTTTTGTGCTGCACAACCTAAGAAAAAACAAAGAAAATGACCAATAACGATATCATCACGGCTTTACAAAAGCAATTTCAAGATTTGTCATTTGACGAAGAAACGTCAAAATATCTAATTATCAATACCTTGCCGGAAAATTATATAGATGTGATGCAAGCGCTTCGCAATATGGATTTTGACTATCTGTTTGCGATGACCGGTATGGATTGGGGTGCCGAACTGGGTGTAACCAATCATTTGGAAAATACCAAAACCGGCGATATGGTTGTGGTCAAAGTTAAAATTGCCGACCGCGACAATCCCGAATTGCCAACGCTTGAAAATATTTGGAAAACCGCACACTTGCACGAACGCGAAATTTTTGATTTGTTCGGTATCAACTTCAAAGGACACAGCGTGATGAAACGCTTATTGCTGTCCGAAGATTGGGAAGGATATCCGATGCGCAAAGACTGGCAAGACGAAACCAAAATGATTATCAGATAACTATGGAACAAGTTACACTCAATACAGCCGACCTGAAATCGCAAGAGTATTTTCTCAATATGGGACCGCAACACCCGGCAACACACGGGGTTTTGCGTCTTATATTGACACTCGACGGCGAAGTGGTCAAAAATATAGAACCCGATTTGGGTTATATCCACCGCAGTATCGAAAAACAATGCGAATACGAAGGTTACAAACAAATCATTCACCTGACCGACCGGATGGATTACCTGTCGGCACATATCAATAACGAAGCGGTTGCTTTGGCTATTGAGCAAGCACTCGAAATAGAAGTGCCGGAACGGGTCAAAGTCATCCGCACAATTATGGGCGAACTCACCCGTATTGCATCGCACTTGCTTTGGTGGGGCGTTATGGGTATGGATGTCGGGGCTTTAACGACCTTTATGTATGCCTTCCGCGACCGTGAAATGATTAACGATATTATGGAAGAAACCTGCGGGGCGCGTTTAACCATGAGTTACAGCACACCGGGTGGTGTGATGTTTGATTTGCACCCCAATTTTGTAAAGCGTGTCAAAGAATTTATTCCGCATCTGCGAAAAGTGATTCCGCAATATGATGAATTGTTAACCGGTAACGTGATTTTCCAAAAAAGGATGAAAGGTATTGGTATTATGTCTTACGAAGATGCTATTTCGCATGGCGCCAGTGGTCCGGTAGCACGTGGTTCGGGCGTGTCTTGTGACAGACGTAAAAAAGACCCGTATAGCGCTTTTGCATCACGAGATATTGATTTTAAAGAAATTATTTATACCGAAGGGGATAATTTGGCACGCTATAACGTGCGCATGAAAGAAATGTTAGAGTCGCTCAACATTATCGAGCAGTTGATTGACAATATTCCTGACGACGGTATTCAAGCCAAAACCAAAGCATTGATTAAATTGCCAAAAGGCGAATTTTTACAACGCGTCGAAACCGCCCGCGGCGATTTGGGGGTTTATATCGTCAGTGACGGAAAGAAAAATCCGTATCGCGTAAAATTCCGTTCACCCGGATTTTCCAATTTGAATGCATTGATTGAAATAGGAAAAGGACATTTAATTGCCGATTTGGTAGCGATTATGTCCACATTGGATTTTGTGGTGCCGGATATTGACCGCTAGATAGAGACGCACTGCCGTGCGTCTAAATTGAAAATGTATAATTGAAAATTGAAAATGAAATACGCATGGTCGTGCGTCTGTTGAAATGATAAAAGACCTGTTAGGTTTCCAAAAACCTGATAGGTCTGAAACGAGAAAAACGTTGACAATTAAAAATACCTAGCAGGTTGGTAAAACCTACTAGGTCGGGGAATGATAAAGACCTGTTAGGTTTCCAAAACCTGATAGGTCTGAAACGAGAAAAACGTTGACAATTAAAAAGACCTAGCAGGTTGGTAAAACCTACTAGGTCGGGGAATGATAAAGACCTGTTAGGTTTCCAAAACCTGATAGGTCTGAAATAAGATAAAATTGACAATTAAAAAGAGACCTAGCAGGTTTTCAAAACCTACTAGGTCTGAAAAATAAATAAAAAAAATATAAAATGATTTTAACAAATACGACAAATTATTTTGCGGAACTGGTTCATTATCTATCCGAACAAATGGGTTTGGGCGGACAGATACTGGCGTATGTCATTGTTGCCGCTATTTATTTGGGCTTTTTTGCGGTTGCCGGATTACTGCTGGTATATGTAGAACGGCGGGTGGCGGCATTTTTCCAATTGCGTTTGGGTCCTAACCGCGTCGGTCCTTGGGGATTGCTACAAACCATTGCCGATGCGCTCAAATTGGTTTCCAAAGAAATTTTCGGCACCAACCGCAAAGACAAATTGCTCTACAATACCGCTTATTATTTGGTCATTATTGCATCGCTGGTCGCTTTATCGGTTATTCCGTTTAGTGTCGGTGTGCAAGCTTACGATTTGAATATCGGTGTCTTTTTTATCTCGGCGGTTTCATCTGTCGGAGTGCTCGGTATTCTGATTGGTGGCTGGGGAAGTAACAACAAATACTCTTTAATCGGGGGGATGCGTAGCGGTTTGCAAATGTTAAGTTATGAACTCTCATCCGGTTTGGCTATTTTGACCATTATACTAATGGCAGGTACCCTGCAAATGTCCGGTATTATCGAAGCACAACGTGACGGCTTTTTTATCTGGCGCGGACATATTCCGGCTTTGATTGCCTTCTTTGTATTTGTGATTGCCGGAACAGCAGAAAGTAACCGGACACCGTTTGATTTGCCCGAAGGCGAAGCAGAATTGGGGGCAGGTTACCACTCGGAATATTCGGGAATGGGATTCGCTTACTTTTTCTTAGCAGAATTTATCAATATGTTTATCATCTCAGCCGTTGGTGTTACCTTGTTTTTCGGGGGGTGGTTGGCACCGTTTCATTTAACGGACAGCTTGCCGTTTCAACCGCTTTGGGGTGCATTTTGGTTTTTCTTAAAAGTGTCATTGATGATATTCTTGTTGATGTGGTTCCGTTGGACCTTTCCACGCTTGCGAATTGACCAACTCTTGACTTTGGAATGGAAATATCTGTTACCTATCGGATTGTTAAACATTGTTTTAATGGCGATAGTCGTATATTTTAACTTGATTTTTTAAAGAAAGATTTTATGAGTTATATAGGAAATATATTTAATGGTGTAAAAACCCTTTTAACCGGAATGAAAGTAACCGGACACTACTTTTTTCCGTCGGTAATCGGTCGGAAATATACCATTACGCGTCAATATCCCGATGAACCGGCAATTGTCATGGACCGGTTTAAAGGCGAAGTCGTGATGTGGCATAACGAAAACAACGAACATCGTTGTACGGGCTGTCAAGCTTGTGAAATTGCTTGCCCGAACGGTTCCATTGAAATTATCTGGGACCGTGTGCTCAACGAAGAAACCGGTAAAAAAGTTAAGGTGATTGACCAACATATTTACCATTTGGGTATGTGCACGATGTGTAATTTGTGTATCCAAGCTTGTCCAACCAACGCGATTATGTGGTCCACGAATTTTCACAATTCGACCTATGACCGTTCACAATTAACCAAAGTATTAAACAAACCCGGCTCTAAATTAATGTCGGGGGTAGAAGAATAAATGACTATGGAAAAAATAATGTTTTATCTCTTGTCGGCTATCATCATCGGTTTTGCCGTATTGAGTGTTACAAGCCGTAAATTATATAGAGCAACGATGTATTTGTTGTTTGTATTGATTGCCGTATCGGGCTTATATTTTATGATGGAATACAATTTTATGGGCGCCGTCCAATTGTCGGTATATGCCGGTGGTATTATGGTGCTGTTTATTTATGCGGTGATGATGACGGACAAAATAGGCGAACCGATGCGCAGTATCAGTTCCAAAAGAAAAATTTTACCGGTTATTGTAACCGTTGGGACGGCAGCTTTGGCTATTTATGCCATTTATTCTTATCAAGGAATAGCCGCTACCAAAGAAGCCACCGTAACCACCGTGGAACAAATCGGTAGCAAATTGTTGACTTACGAAGCCGGTGGATTTGTATTGCCTTTTGAAGTGATTTCAATACTTTTATTAGCCGCTATGATTGGCGCAATAGTCATCGCCAAAGCAAAAAAATTAGTTAATCAAGAAAAAAATTAGATTATGATAGAAGGTGTCAGCTTATTTGAAATTATGTCATTGACCACGATTCTGTTTTTTATCGGGATTTATGGTTTTTTGACCCGCACCAATTTGATTGCGATGTTGATGTCGTTGGAATTAATGGTCAATGCCGAAGCCATTAATTTTGTAGCGATTAACAAATATTTGTCGCCGGCTGTGTTGCAAGGACAAGTATTTTCGTTGTTTATCATTGCTTTGGCAGCTGCCGAAACGGCTTTGGCGCTTGCTATTATTTTGCACTTGTATCGCCTAACGACAACGATTGATGTGAAAGAAGTTGAAGAATTAAAATATTAAAAAATATTACGATGGACGCATTTAGTTATATATATCTTATCCCCTTAATTCCCTTGCTGGCTTTCTTGTTTTTGGGTTTTACCGCTAAAAAAATCAAGGAACCCGTATCGGGTTATATCGGAACCGCCGGTTTGTTGACCGTTTTCGGTTTGTCACTTTACACAGCTTACAAA
>WFZY01000228.1 GCA_015489265.1 Flavobacteriaceae bacterium
ATATATAGCATATAGCGGGTTCTATCCTACTTCAATGTTTAGGTATATTTGCAGTGGAAAATTCTATGAATTTTCCTATCTTTGTTGCATAAGACGAAGTTAGCGAACATTAAGCCCGCTACGACGCCATATATTAACCGTTGGCGGTAATATAAAGTAGATACAACCAGCACAAATACACCTTAAATAACTTATTTTTCGTGGTTTTGTCAATCCTAATCCAATCAAATAAATCACTCCAAACCAACCGTCACAACCTGCCCATCAACCGCATCAAAAACAACATAATACACATCATTAACCTGTTTTATTTCAGCAG
Source organism: Flavobacteriaceae bacterium (assembly GCA_015489265.1). GTDB lineage: Bacteria > Bacteroidota > Bacteroidia > Flavobacteriales > Flavobacteriaceae > WGBX01. The sequence continues at coordinate 320 of WFZY01000228.1, forward strand.
TTCCGGTGCTTGCTGATGCATTTTCCGGTTTGAAATCCAAACGAACCGCATAATTTTTTATTCGCACATTTTGTTCTGCTTTGACATAAATAACCGCTTGTTTTTCATTGTTTTTTACAAACAAAGAAATCCGTTCGTTATCTTTAAAATATCGCACTACGGCAGGCAATTCCGTAAGCCAAACATTTTGCGTTTTAACCGTGTCAATGATACGTTGCAGAGCCGAAAAAGTTTGTGCATTATGTCCGGTCAAATCAGGGTGTGCCAATACCAGCATCAATCCTTTGTTAGGTTTGACGGCATATTGCCAATAATCTTGTAAATACTGTCCGTATCGCAACACATCACTATGTAATTGTGCCGGTGTTTTATAATCGCCGGTTTTGAGTTTACCTAAAAAGAAATAATCATCGTGGTAAGTCGGTGCTACTTCAAACATATCCGTGGTTTGATAATAATCTTGTCCGGCAAGCACCAAATTATACGGAACAATACTTCCCAAGATAAAATCTAAATGGTTGGCACTAATACTACTGTCATAAGTATAAGCATTTTGATGCAAAGCCAACATTCCTTTATAGCCGGGTGTGGTAAACGGGAAACGAAAACCTGTAAATTTTTCTTCCCAAACCGCTTCATTTTGCAAAATATCTTGTGTGGCATCGGCAAAATCCATTGCCGTATAGTCGGTATATAAATAGCCACTTGATGCCAAATTAACTTTTTTCTTTTTCAGGAAAGATTTAATGTTATTTTTAATAGTTCCATTGACAAAAAAAGTCGGATTGATATGTTGCTGTTGTAATTTTTCAATCACAAATTTGTAAGGCGGAAGTGTATCGGCAATATTAAAAGACACCGCAAAAGCACCGTCAAAGCCGTTAGGCCAAAGATTGCGTTTCACAGGCAAAGAATGTTGTTTGTAATAATCGCCGGCAACCCAATCATAAAACTTTTCAATTTGCGCCATACTGCTTTCGCCACCGTCGTTGGCAGGCACCAACCAGTCGGAAAGCCCTACGAGATAACTTACACCGCTACCATATTGATTCCGTGTAATGGCAGGATATGTTTTATTGCCGTTATGCCATATAGCCAAGGTATCCAACTTGCCGGAAATCGCTTTAACACCTGTGGCAATCCAAATATCATCATCGTAGCCGGCTTTTTTTTCTGTTTCAAATGGTTTTTTCAGCCCTTCAACACTGTAATTTTTGATATTAACTTCATTCAAAACCATTCCGTAAACATCAGACAAAGCATAATTTTTAGGATTTAATTCTCCGCTTTTCAATATCCTGTCATCGCCTTCATAAGTATTCCTGCCGACATTGTCGCCACTGATTAAAAAACCGCCTTTTTCTACAAAATCTTTGATATTTTCCAACTCCTTATCGGTCATATACGACAGAGAAAATTCCCTGTCCGCATCGTGTATATCTTTGGCTGTCAAAAGAATTAATATTTGATATTGCATCAATTGGTCTTTACGATACAAAATGTTTCTATCCGATAATCTGACCGGAATACCGTTTTTGGACAATTCCTGAATTGCCACCACAATAGCCGGTGGCAAAGCCGGATCTTCGAGCTTAAAATTTACGCCCGAAGTAATAAACAAAGCTTTCGGTAATGGTTTGGCATCTTGCGGAATAGCGTTTTGGCTTGTTTTGTTTTGTCCGCAACCGGCTACGAACAAGCCCGCCACAATCAAAATGATATGGATTAAGTATTTTTTATACATCTTATTCAATTTTTTCAATTCTAACTTCTTTTCCCGGCAATACATTGATGATGATACTGCCCGTGCGATTATCGTAAATACCGTCTGACTGCGAACCGCTTACTCTAATCTTTTTAGCATCAGTGGTATAGCGAATGCTTAACGGCATATTGTAAACTAACGGATTGAGTGTGGAAATCAATTGTAAGAAAATAACATCTCCGAATTTTTTGGTTTGCAATTTGGTTTTTTGTTTCTCAAAAAGGTATTTAAAGACATTTTGTTCGG
>WFZY01000229.1 GCA_015489265.1 Flavobacteriaceae bacterium
GACAAATATCATATTAATTATTAATTAAATTTATATAATTTTACAAAAAAGAGTAATGAGTTAACAATAAGTACTATTTTATTTTTATAATCTAAAAAACATTATCAAAATATATTCAAATGAAAGACACCTTAAAAAGAGAAGAAACTTTTTACGAAAGTATTGTTCGTCAAGGGTATTCTCGCCGTGATTTCCTAAAATTTGCCACTTATATGGCCGCATTTATGGGATTAGAACACAGCATGGTTGGACAGTTAGTTAAAACCATGGAGACCAAAAAAAGGATTCCGGTCATTTGGGATCATTTTCAAGAATGTACCGGCTGTTCCGAATCTTTTATCAGATCGGATCATCCTTTGGTTGCAGATGTTATCTTGGACACAATTTCATTAGACTACTCTGATACTCTAATGGCAGCTGCAGGTCATCAAGCCGAATCGGCAAAACAAGCTTCTATGAAGGCCAATTACGGTAAATATATCCTTATCGTTGAAGGGGCTATACCGACCAAAGATGATGGTGTTTATTGCACTATTGCAGGACGAACAGCTGTTGAAATTCTAAAAGAATCTGCTGCCGGTGCTGCCGCTATTTTGACATTCGGTAGTTGTTCATCATGGGGGGGTGTGCAAGCGGCATCGCCTAATCCTACCGGTGCCGTTCCTGTTGACGCTATTATAAAAGACAAACCTATTATTAAAGTTCCCGGCTGTCCGCCTATTTCAGAAGTAATGACCGGTGTGGTCTTATACTATGCCATGTTTGAAAAATTACCCGAGTTAGATGATGAAGGGCGACCCAAACAATTTTATGGCAAACGCGTGCATGATTCTTGTTACAGAAGACCTTATTTTGATGCCGGACTATATGCCGAAACTTTTGATAGTGAAGAAGCTAAAAAAGGCTATTGTTTATACAAACTAGGCTGTAGAGGCCCCGTCACTTACAATTCATGTGGCACTATCGGCTGGAATGGTGGTGTCGGATTCCCTATAAAATCCGGACACCCCTGTATCGGTTGTAGCGAAAATAACTTTTGGGATAATGGACCTTTTTATGAAAGATTGGAAAATATACCCGGAATGGGCATAGAAGCCACTGCGGATAAAATTGGTAAAATTGTGCTTGGCGCAGCTGTAGGTGGAGCTGCTGTCCACGCTGTTGCTACCAATATATTTAAGAAAAAAGAAATTGATGAAAATATAGAGGAAGGAAAAATTAACGAACAAAATCTTAACGAATAAAACTAAAAATCATGGCAAATAGAATAGTCGTTGACCCAATCACCAGGATTGAAGGTCATTTAAGAATAGAAGCGGAAATCAAAGACGGTAAAATCGTCAATGCATACAGTTCCTCAACCATGGTTAGAGGTATGGAAAAAATTGTCGAAGGACGTGATCCGCGTGATGTATGGGCTTTTGTACAACGTACTTGTGGCGTCTGTACGACCGTGCATGCCATTGCATCCATAAGAGCAGTAGAAGATGCTCTGGATATTGTCATTCCACCTAATGCCGAATTGGCACGAAATATCATTACCGTATCTCATGCGTTTCAAGACCATGTCGTACATTTCTATCATTTACACGCTTTAGACTGGGTAGATGTAACCAAAGTTTTAGAAGCCGACCCGAAAGCAACATCCGAATTAGCTCAAAGTATTTCTAAATGGCATAATTCTTCTCCGGGCTATTTCTCTGATGTAAAAAACCGCATTAAAAAATTTGTTGATAGCGGACAACTAGGCATCTTTGCTAATGGCTACTGGGGACATCCCGCTATGAAATTGCCCCCCGAAGTCAATTTGTTAGCGGTTGCTCACTATCTGGAAGCTTTAGAATTTCAGAAAGAAATCGTAAAAATTCATACCATACTCGGAGGTAAAAATCCACATCCTCATTTTCTGGTTGGCGGTATCGGAAGTCCTGTCAATATGGGTGATGCCGGCGGTTTAACTATTGACCGATTGGCTTATGTCGGACAATTACTTAAAAAAGCGCATGAATTTATCAATCAAGTTTATGTCCCTGACCTTCTAGCAATTGCTTCATTCTATAAAGATTGGGGAGCAATAGGAGTTTCCAAATTTAAAAATTATTTGGTTTATGGCGATTTGCCTACCGATAATATTAGAAATGTCAGTAGTTATAAATGGCCGAGAGGCATTATTTTAGATGGCGATTTGAGTAAAGTTCATGATGTTGATTTGGAAAACACTAATGATATTCAAGAATTTGTCAATAAATCTTGGTACGATTATTCCAAAGGAAAGGATGTTGGATTACACCCATATGAAGGGGAAACCAATATTCATTACACGGGTCCTAAACCACCTTATGAATATCTTGATGTTGATAAAGCTTATAGTTTTGTCAAAACACCCCGTTATCAAGGTAAACCTATGGAAGTAGGTCCCTTATCCCGTATGCTGGTTGGTTATGCTAAAGGAATACCCGAATATAAAAATATCATCGATTTTACTTTGAAAAAATTGGATATTCCGGTTGAAGCTCTCTTCTCTACTTTGGGAAGAACTGCAGCAAGAGGTTTAGAAAGTGCTTTATTAGCTGACTGGGGGTTGGAATTTTATGATCAACTAATAAACAATTTCAAAAAAGGCGATACCAAAATGGCCAATATGGATAAATGGGAACCAAGCTCGTGGCCCAAACATGCCAAAGGTGTCGGTTATATGGAAGCCCCTCGTGGTGGATTGGCTCACTGGATTGTTATTGATGACAAAAAAACTGCTAATTACCAAATGGTTGTTCCAACAACTTGGAACGCCTCGCCACGCGACCCCAAAGACCAAATGTCAGCTTATGAGTCTGCCTTAATTGGTACGCCTATCGCCGACCCTAACAATCCTTTAGAAATTTTACGTACCATTCATTCATTTGACCCTTGCTTGGCTTGTGCCGTACACCTTTATGACCCTAAAGGCAAACATATCAGTCAATTACAAGTTGGCGGAGCTTGTATGATTTAAAATTTATCAATTATGAAAAGCATAACATATAATTATAAAAGAGTCTATGTATGGGAATTAGCTGTTCGTTTTTTCCATTGGCTCACGGTACTATCACTTATCGTATTGGTAATTACCGGTTTTATTATAGCCGATCCACCGGCATTTAATATAAATGTAGAAGCAACCAATTCTTATTGGTTTGGATATATCCGTTTGATACATTTTTCATTTGCTTATATCTTAATTGCCAATTTAGTTTTCAGACTCTATTGGGCTTTTGCAGGCAATCAATTCGCTAACTGGCGCAATTTTATACCTTATACTAGAAAACATTGGCAAAATATTGCCCATGTTCTAAAAGTGGATATTTTATTGATGAAAGATAAAAATCATAAATTATCTGACATCAGTATCGGCCATAATTCATTGGCAGCTTTCTCATATTTTTTGATGACCTTATTGTTTTTCTTACAAGCAATAACCGGATTGGCACTATTAGCCGATACTTCCGGCTGGTGGTTCCCTAAAATGTTTCATTGGATTGTACCTTTATTAGGTGGTGATATTCCGACAAGATATGTTCATCATATTTCTACATGGTTCTTTTTAGTTTTTGTAGTAGTCCATGTATATCTGGTACTTTATCACGATTATGAAGAAGCACGTGGAGAAGCTTCATCAATGATTAGCGGCTTTAAATTTGTCAGAGCTGAACGTTTTAAAAATATGATTAATAAAGTGGTTTCTATAATTAAAGAAAGTCCCACTCAACAATCAAAAGCTGAAAAAACAGATGACGAATAAAAAAATAAGCATGATTTCCAATGATGTCATGGCATTACAAAAATTATTTTACCAAACCCATGACTATCCGGAACAAAAATACAAAGATAGAATTCTAATTCTTGGAATCGGTAATTACTTAATGGGCGACGAAGGCGTCGGAGTACATGTTGTCCAAGCATTGAGCAAGGCAAAACTGCCTGATCATGTGGACATCGTCGATGGTGGAACAGGAAGTTTTGATTTAATGCCGATTTTATCTCATTATCCCTTGGTCATTTTTGTCGATGCGACTATGGATTTCAGACCACCGGGAACCATTGATGTACTATATCCGGAATTTGCCGCTGATTTTCCAACGGTATTAAGCGCTCATGATGTTGGATTGAAAGATATGATAGACGCATTGGAATTTAAAGGTGAATTACCTAAAATCATCTTACTAACCGTTTCTATTAAAGGAATGAGTCCTATGGATATTACCTTAAGCGACAAAGTACAAGCAAGCATTCCGAAAGTAGTTGAAACCATTCAAAACATCTTGTCCAAAATCAAAATTGATGAAAATGTCAAATAAATTAACCAAAATTTCTCAATCTAAAACTCTGCTTAATATACAGCAGAGTTTTTTGATATATTCGCATAATCATCATGCAAACCTATCACATACATATTAAAGGCATCGTGCAAGGCGTAGGTTTTCGTCCTTTTGTATATCAACTGGCTGTACAAAAACAACTCACTGGTTGGGTAAATAATACAACCGACGGCGTGCATATTGAAATCAATGCTGATGAAAATGCAGCACAGCTATTTTTAAAAGAGATTTTAAACCATCTGCCCCCTTTGGCTGTAGTTACGGATTACTCTATTAAAAAAGTTGTTAATCAACATTTTAACGGTTTCAAAATTATCAAAAGTGAAAGTAATGCAACCACCAATGTATTAGTGACGCCAGATGTCGCCATGTGTCCTGACTGTCGTCGCGAACTTTATAATCCCGGTGATAGGCGTTACCAATACCCGTTCATAACCTGTACCAATTGCGGACCGCGTTATTCTATCATTACCGCTCTACCCTACGACCGTCCCTATACCACTATGCACAAATTTAAAATGTGTCCTGTATGTCAAAAAGAATATGATAATCCGCTGGAACGTCGGCATTTTTCTCAAACCAACTCTTGTCCCGATTGCTCTGTGGAAATGCAATGGTATGAAAACGGCGAATTAACGGAACATTTTACCGATTTGGATAAAGTCATTCAATATTGGAAAGCCGGAAAAATTATTGCCATAAAAGGTATAGGCGGGTATTTATTAACCTGTGATGCCACCAATAAAGACGCCATAAAAACACTGCGAAAACGCAAACAACGTCCTACAAAACCCTTTGCTTTAATGTATCCGAACATTTCAGCTATTGAAAAAGATGCTTTTTTAAATACCGATGAAAAAAAAGAATTGGACAGCCGGCATGCACCTATTGTTTTATTGCGATTAAAAAAGCAAACTGCTTCAAAAATCGCTCTCGGTAATATTGCTAAAGATTTAGGACGCATCGGGGTGATGTTGCCCTATACGCCCCTTTATGATTTGTTGCTTCAAAAATTCGGTAAACCAATTATCGCTACCAGCGGAAACATTACCGGTTCAACCATTATTTACGAGGATCAAATAGCAATTGAACATTTATCAAATATAGCAGACGCTTTATTAATGAACAATCGTGAAATTGTCATTCCGCAAGATGACGGATTGGTGCAGTTTACCGCAAAACACCGGCAAAAAATTGTCCTGCGTCGTTCGAGAGGCAAGACACCTATTTATATCAATCCGGATTTAGATTTTCAAAATAAAAGTATTTTAGCCACCGGTGGAATGCTGAAAAGTGTTTTGGCATTGACACATCAAAACAACATTTTCATTAGTCAGTATCTGGGAAATACCGAATCTTACGATGCACAAAAGAATTATGAAACCACTTTTAATCATCTGACAAATATTCTGAAACCGGAAATAGAAACAGTGGTAACCGATAAACATCCGGACTATTTTGCGACAATTTTTGGTAAAGATTATGTCCAAACTAAAAATATTAAACACATTGTATTCCAACATCATAAGGCGCATTTTTTAAGTGTTTTGGCTGAAAATCATTTACTCGACAGTCAAGAAAATATTTTGGGTATTGTTTGGGATGGTACCGGACTCGGCGACGACGGCAATATTTGGGGTGGCGAATTTTTCAGTTATCAAAATCATCAAATTGAGCGTATTCACCATATCGGCGAATTTGATTTTATTTTGGCTGATAAAATGGTCAAAGAACCGCGTATCTCTGCTTTGGCAATCGGGCATAAATTTGAAAAGGCCCATAAATATCTACAACCGAAATTCACTAAAGTAGAATGGCAAGTCTATCAAAAAATATTATCTGATACAAGACTTAAAAGTACGAGTATGGGACGCTTGTTTGATGCGGTTGCTTCCATAGTTTTCGGATATGACAAACACCATTTTGATGCGGAAGCAAGTATGAAACTTGAATGGCAGGCTACACAATTTCTCGAAAATAATAAAACCAATGGCTATAAACTAACGCCATATGCTTATGAAAATTTTAGCGGTTTTATTTTCTATCAAATCATTGACGACTTAATAAAAAACATTGATTTTCAAGAGATTGCCGCTAAATTCCATTTAACATTGGTTAATTATATTTGGCAAATAGCCGAAAAATACGGATATGAACATCTGGCGTTTAGCGGCGGTGTGTTTCAAAATGCACTTTTAGTAGATTTGTTAATCGAAAATAATAATAATCGGAAAAAATTGTATTTTCAAAAAGAAGTGTCGCCTAATGATGAAGGGATTGTTTTGGGACAATTAATTTATGGTATGCAACAATCATAGTATCGCACTTACGGCGCTCAACATTTCAGTATATTTGTAAGACAACAAAAATAACCATATAAACAAGCCTTGCAAGGGCAAAACCTTTGTAAAATAACTGATTATGAAATACTTAACTGAATACCGCAATCCGGAATTAGCCAAAAAAATCCTACAAGAAATTCATAAAACCGCCACAAAAAAATGGCATATTATGGAAATTTGTGGCGGACAAACGCATAGTTTGGTTAAAAACGGCATTTTGTCTGTTTTATCTGATAAAATTGAAATGCTTCATGGACCAGGTTGTCCTGTTTGCGTAACACCATTAAATTTAATAGACAAAGCCATTTATTTGGCAAAAGAAAAAAACGTAATCCTTTGCAGTTTCGGCGATATGTTACGAGTACCCGGTTCTACCGATAGTTTACTGGAAGCCAAAGCCAAAGGTGCTGATGTTCGTATTCTTTACTCACCTTTGGAAGCGGTTCAAATAGCCCATCAAAATCCCGACAAGGAAGTTGTATTTTTTGCCGTTGGATTTGAAACAACAGCACCTGCAAATGCATTATCCATAATACATGCCCAAAAACTCGGATTAAAGAATTACGCAATTTTAAATTCACATGTTCTGGTACCACCGGCAATCAAAGCTCTTATGGAAGATCCGGAAGCCAAAATAGACGCTTTTCTCGCTGCCGGACATGTATGCTCTATTATGGGATACTGGCAATATCATGAATTGGCTGCCAAATACAAAATTCCAATTGTTGTTACCGGATTTGAACCTTTGGATTTGTTACAAGGTATTTTAGCAGCAGTTAAACAACTGGAAAATGGCACTTATAAAGTTGAAAATCAATATAAGCGCATTGTCAAAGAAGAAGGTAACCGCGAAGCACAAAACATAATTAATCAAGTTTACGAATACGATGACCAAATGTGGCGTGGTATCGGTACCATACCTGACAGCGGTTGGCATTTAAGAAAAGAATTTGAAGAATTTGATGCCGATAAAAAATTTGAAATTGACATTGAAAAAGCCCCCGAAAATACTATGTGTATAGCGGGCGATATTATGAAAGGTATCAAAAAACCATTTCAATGTCCGGCATTCGGAACAGCTTGCACACCACAAAACCCATTGGGCGCCCCAATGGTTAGCAGCGAAGGTGCTTGTGCCGCCTACTACAATTTCAGAACTATGTTTCAAGAAATGAGATAATCAAAACAGGAACTTTGAACATCACTGAATATAGAGAAATTACACTTTTTCGGACGAAAAAGTATATCTTTGAAAAGAATCGTGAATAACCAAAAATCATGAACAAAACCTTATTCAAATTACAATGTCCCGCACCAAAATTTGATTTTGACATTATAACTTTGGCACACGGTAGCGGGGGGAAATTAACAAATCAATTATTAGAAACCGGTGTTTTTGACTTACTCAAAAATGATATTCTCGAAAAACATCATGACGGTGCTTTCTTAGAAATGAATGGTAAAATTGCTTTTTCAACCGACAGTTTTGTTATTTCGCCTATTGAATTTCCGGGTGGTGATATAGGTGAATTAGCCGTTAATGGCACCGTCAATGACGTGGCTATGTGCGGCGCTATTCCGCAATATCTATCATTGAGTTTCATCATTGAAGAAGGATTATCTATCAATAAATTTTGGGATATTATCGTTTCAATAAAATATGCAGCAGAAAAATCGGGAGTAAAAATCGTAACTGGTGATACTAAAGTGGTTGATAAAGGAAAAGGCGATAAAATTTTTATTAACACCACCGGCATAGGACATTTGCATCCGAATGCACAAATTGATTTGTCCCGAATAAAAACCGGTGATAAACTTATTGTCAGCAATAGCATTGCTACGCATGGTATAGCCATTTTATCCGTGCGTGAAGGACTGCAATTTGAAACAGAAATAGAAAGCGACACAACCAATCTCAACCATTTAACCAAAGAATTATTAGACCAATTCGGCGATAACATTCACTTATTCCGTGACCCGACACGCGGTGGTGTTGCGGCGACTTTAAACGAAATTGCTTCTGAAATTGGTAAAGGTATTCTTTTGCAAGATGAACACATACCTGTTTTACCTCAAGTCAAAGCCGCATGTGAAATACTCGGATTAGACCCGTTATATACGGCAAATGAAGGTGTTTTTATGAGTTTTGTAGATGCTGATATTGCCGATGAAGTTGTCCGGATTCTGAAAAAATATCCGGAATCTCAAAATGCTTCAATTATCGGAGAAGTTAGTGATGAGCCTAAAGGCAAAGTATTAATAACCAATCCTATGGGTGGCAAACGGGTCGTCCACATGCCTATTGGGGAACAGTTGCCTCGAATATGTTAGGAACAAGTAGCTAATAATTGAAAATGGATAATTAGATTTCTCACTACGTTCGAAACGATAATCAAATAATCGATTAACCAGTATAACCAAATAACCAATTAACCAAATAACCAAAAATCATGAAATTACCACTAATCATCGGATTCACGGCGGCACTGGTTCATGTTTTAACCGGGCCGGATCATTTGGCAGCAGTTACGCCATTAGTATTGGAAAAGAAATCAAAATCCTGGAAAATAGGTTTAGGCTGGGGACTAGGACACGTTTTGGGTATGTTGATGATTGGTCTGTTATTTTACTTTTTCAAAAATCAAATACCGGTAGAAACTATTTCCGAAAACAGCGAAAAATTTGTCGGCTTTATGTTGATAGGTATAGGTATTTGGGCATTATACAGAACACAACAAAGTAAAAAAAAACTAGCTTATCCGCATACACATACACAAGATAACGATACTTACACACATATTCACAAAACCATCGGGGCTCATCAACATCCGGAGATTAAAAAACACAATGCCGTGTTATCTTTTTTTATCGGTATCATACACGGATTTGCCGGTATTTCACATTTTATCTTGATGTTACCTGTTTTGGGCTATAAATCCGCTACCGATTCCATTCAATATATGATTGGTTTTGCATTGGGCATCATCACTGCTATGGTTATTTATGCTTTGATAATTGATAAAATTTCAAATTCAACGCAAAATAATCATAACCAAAAAATTATTTGGCTACAATACATTGGAGCACTCTTTGCTTTTGCAATTGGAATTTATTGGATATATGCTAATTAAAGTATATTTTTTTTGTTCAAATCCTCACGATATTACGCCGCTAATTTTCTTTAAAACTTGTAATATAAGTTACCGCTATTTAAAATTATTCTAAATAAATTTGTATAATAATTCATCGAAACGATATAACAATGTTATAAACCAAAAAATGAAGGAATTATGCTTATTGCAATCGCTACAAACGACAGAAAAACAATTGCCAAGCGAACCGGTAGAGCTACCGAATTTGCTTTTTTTGAAGTTAATGGCAAAGAAATAACCGGTGTTACTTATGAAAAGAACCACCACGAACATCACGACCACGACAGAAGTGAAGGTAATCACCGGCAAGGACGACGCGGTCACGGTTTAGGGCAAGGTCACGGTTATGGAAACGGTTATCACCATCATGAACATCACCACGACGAAGTTGTCGAACAACTCAAAAATGTAGATATGTTTCTGGTGCATGCCGTAGGCAAACACATGAGAAGTGATTTGGAACGTGGTAACATTCCGTTCAAACTTGTTAAAGGCGAAAACCTCACGGATATTGTCAATAATTATATCAAAAGTCTATCTGAAAACTAAACAAAAAGAGCCTCAAAATTTGCAACTCTTTTTGTTTGGTTTGGTTAATCGGTTATTTGATGATTTGTCATTTCGAACGTTCTACCTGTCATTTCGAACGTAGTGAGAAATCTCTTTGTTCTATTTCAAATTTGTAATTTAAAGATTTCTCGTCGCTCCTAACGTCACTCTGTCGGAATGACAATTGCTGTCAATTGAACGTTCTACCTGTCATTTCGACCCCGACGAAAGTCGGGGGAAAATCTCACTTTTTATTTCAGATTATAGATTTCTCAGTCGTTCCTCCTTCGAAATGACAACTACTGTCATTTCTAACGTAGTGAGAAATCTCACTATTCATTTCAAATTTTTCAGACGTTTTGACAAAACGTCTCTACACACTTGGCACTTTACCACTTTACACTTCGCACTTTATCGCTTTCCACTTTCCACTTCGCACTTCGCACTTTACCACTTTCCACTTATTTACTCCCCATCAACATCTCATCAATCGCTTTGGTAGCCACAAAACCGTCTGCAATGGCTGAAATGGCATCATTACGTCCAATCACAACAGCATCTCCACCGGCAAAAAGTTTCGGAATAGACGTTTGTCTATTGTCATCCACCACGATTTTGTTCTTTTGCATTTCCAATTTGGCTAAAATATGTTCCGGTAACAAGCTGTAATCGGCTTTTTGACCAATGGCGGCAATCACGGCATCACATTCAATAATAGTTTCGCTACCTTCAATAGGTTTCGGACGCGGACGACCACCACCTTCCGAAATCATTTCGGCTTTGACGTATTCCAAGCCCTTGACTTTTCCGTTTTCATCCTTAATCACACGGGTTGGAATGGTTTGTGGTAATATATGAACACCTTCGGCTTCTGCGCCTTCTATTTCTTCCAAATCAGCAGGCATATCTTGAATACGGCGTCTGTAAGATTGGAAAACTTCGGCACCCAATCGACGAGAGACACGCGAACAGTCAATAGACACATCGCCACCACCAACGACAACCACACGTTTTCCAATATCTACCGGTTCTCCGGAATTGACTTTTCCAAGAAAATCAATAGCAGACCAAACACCGTCGGCATCTTCGCCTTCAATGCCCAAATTCCAAGCATCTTGCAAACCGACCGCCATAAATACGGCATCACTGTTGTTATAAATTTCATCAAAACCGATATCTTTACCCACAACCGTATTAAAATGTATCTCCACTCCCATCTTTTTCATATAATCGACTTGTTTTTGGATGCTTTCATAAGGCAAACGATATTTGGGAATACCATACATAATCATACCGCCCGGATCTTTATGCGCTTCATAAACCGTAACGTTATAACCGCGTAAAGCCAAATAATATGCTGCGGTTAACCCACCTGGACCGGCTCCGATAATACCTACTTTATATTGATTGGGTTCTCTGATTTCCGGATTGACAATTTCGGCAATCATATCGGCATTTTCCGCCCGTTCCGTAGCATAGCGTTTGAGCCAACGAATGGCAACGGCTTCTCCCCTGACCTGCAACGCACAAACATCTTCGCAACGGCGGGTGCAGACTTTACCGCACATTTCGGGTAAATCGTTGTTGTCATAAATAATTTTTATTGCCGCTTCGTCATCTGCTTTGGCAATAGCGTTGATATATTCGGGTATGTGCATATGCACCGGACAATTTTCGGTACACAGTCCGCAACTGATACAACGGCTGGCTTCTATGCGTGCTTCTTCTTCGTTATAACCCAAAAATACTTCGGCAAAAGATTTCACCCGTTCTTCCGGGTCGAGTTCACGCATCGGCACGCGGTCAAAGACGTTGAGCGACGTATCCAAATCTGCCGTAAAACTCAACTTGTCTTTGGCATCGGGATTGTCCTTACCCGGCACCATTAAGAAATCATAAGGATCCGGACTGACCTTGATAAAATCTTGCGTCATATTTAGTGAGCCCGATGGACAGACATCTACACACAAAGCACAATAGCAACAACGACCGTAATCTATCTGTGGACGCAAACCACTATCGCCGGCTTGGCCTTCAATATCCGCCAAAGCAACCATATCAATGGCTTCATTCATACAAATAGTCGCACAGTTGGCACAGCCGATACATTGCTCCAAATCGTTGTAATGAAATCCCCTATATCGCGGCGAAATATCTTTTTGCTCATCAGGAAAACTTATGGTATGCGGTTGCTTCCCGATTTGCTTCAACGCCGTCATTGGGGTTAATATGCCTTTAAGATTTAATATGCTCATTCTCTTTTATTTTAGTGCGA